>NZ_JBQCGW010000131.1:0-21600 GCF_051955275.1 Pseudobacter sp.
AGGGGCATTGGCTTATTGGTACCGTTGATACCAACAATATATGATAATGAGTCCTTTTGCCGTGACAATACAATTGCTTCACCTGGCTCGCAAACAATTCCCTCCGATTTATCCCAGGTAGCCGGCATTTCCTTCAACAGGGTCTTCACATCTGCCGGCAATGATTCAAATACTTCCTTTGAATCTGCAAAATGAATAATCCCGGAAGTGTAAATCATAGGTGTTGCCAATTCATGAACGCCGGTATTCAAGCGGGGATATTTTCGCATGGTAAGGGCCACCGCTGTATAGTCGGCCGGACCGGCCACATTTCTTGTAAAAGGCAATACTGTGTTTTGTTCCGCTGCTTTATCAGGGTATCGTGGTTCATAAAAATAACTTTCGAGCCCTAAAATGGCTTCGGCCGTCAGAAAATTAGGCCAGGTCCTATGCCAGCCTCTTGGAACAGTCACACCGTGAAGATTCACCAATAAATGCTCATTCGCCGCATCTTCAAAAACACCTTGTAAAGCTCCCATTACTTCCTGCCGGTCGGAACACCAGAAATCAATCTTCACCCCTTTAATTCCCATTTTCGCAAATCTCTTTAATCGCGCCTTTCTTTTTTCCGGGTCGAAATAATCTCCTGAAAAGCCCCACACCAGTGGCTTGATGCCTTTTGACAAAGCTCTGTTGATGATACCATCCGATGAGTCTGCTTTTTCCCAACCGGCATCAAAAAGCGTGTATTCCCAGCCAAACGAAACAGCCAGATCGGTAAACTTATTATATATTTTTGCGGACATATCATCCGGTTCTGACCACCAGGACCAGGAGGCCTTTCCCGCCTCAATCCAGGAGACATCTTCAATTTTTGAGGCCGGGGCCAGATCTGTAATGAAGCTGGAAAGCAATATATCAGCGGCCTGGTCTCCAACTATGATAACCCTCCACGGCATTGTCCATGGAAGTACAGATTTTGGTTCCGGTGTGGACTTGTCATCGATTGGTAGCTGGAATTTTTCGTCCTTTTTTGGAAAGGCAATGCGGTACATTCCACCTTCAGCATCCGGTCTCAAATGGCAACCCGCGTATGAGCCGTCGGTTCCGGCTTCGGCAATAAGCATCCAACACTTTTTATTGTTTACATTGAAAAGTGCGGGCATGCACCAACCCACTGATGGGTTTCGCGGATTAGCAATGGTATCTCCCGGGCTGACATTAAAATAAAAATCCTCATATCCCGGGGTCACATAGGTTGCGCTATTATAAGGCTGTAGCCAGCCTTTCGCATTTTTTTCAATCTGAAAACCCGTTATTTCTTCTTCTACGGTACGGATGTTCTTTTGCTCTTCCGGAAAACGATACCGGAAAGCAACGCCTTCCTCTCCGGAAATCAGATCAACTATCATTAACGCTCCCTTACTATTTTTGAAAGTCACGCTTTTAGTTGTAAAAAGATGATCGATCTCCTTTTTATTCGAAACCTTCAACTGATATTTCTCTCTCCTTTCCTCAACGGGAGAAACCTTGTCTATTGATAACCCTTGCGTAAAATCCTGATCGTAACATTTCAAACCCAATGGGGAAGTACTTATAATAATACTGTCCTTCCTTTTTGCCTGGTAGTAAAGCTTCCCACTTTCATTCAAAGACAATTCTATAGTATTCAGTCCGTCTTTTGACGTTAAGCTTAAAGATTTATCGTCGCCGTTGCAACCATATAACAGAACGAATAATACAGGAGCAACCAGGTATCGCCTGAGATTTATAAACATATACTTCATGATAAATACTTGATTAGTTCCCCCTAGTAACCAGTATTCTGGTCTTCGGGATTAATGTTTTCATTTTGCTTGATCTCAGATTCGGGTATCGGGTATCTTTTATGAAACTCCTGCAGGGTTCCGGAAGTTTTGGCCCATATATTCCGGTCCTTTACATAATTCACAAAATTTCCAGTACGAATAAGATCCATTCTTCTCCATCCTTCAAAGCCCAGTTCCCTGACCCTTTCATCCATCATCTTAATTCTGAAATCAGCCTTGGACATCCCGGTTGACCAGGCTTCCGCACCTGAAAGCGTTCCTCCAAAAGCTCTTGCCCTGACAGTAGAATTAACCAGGTTCACTGCATCGGCGGTCTGATCAATTTCGTTTAAGCATTCGGCCTTACATAAGAGGATATCTGCCAGACGGAGATAATATACCAGTCCGCCAGAATACCAGAAAGGCTGTACTCCCTGGGTCCGGATGTCTTCAAATTTCTTGATGTGCGGCTCCAGTTCATCTGCTTGTCCCGTCCAGGTCAGCCCGGGTATCCTTCCGTCGGGTAGTGTGAGGTCATACCGGATGCTTGCCAATCTTCTTCTGTCACCGGTAAGGCCTTCCCATACATCTTCGTAATAATATGGCGTAGGCATTGCCAGATCATAACCACCGAAATAAACGTTAGCATTCAGGTCGGCCACTGCTCTTGACCCTGCCTGGTTTTGAATCATGTTATTATCAGGTGCGATGTTCTTGAATTGAAAGGCATAAATTATCTCACTGGAATTCTGATTTAATGTAGTATTGAACAGATCTGCATAATCAGGCAGGAGAGTATACCTGGGAATTACTTTATCAAAGTTTTCAATTGCCTTGTTATAGTCCCGCAATCCGGATTCTTCCGGGGCATACAGATATACTTTTCCCAATAGGGCAAATGCAGCACCGCTCGTTGGAATTTTAGGGTCAGTCTGCGTTGGCGGCAGGTTCTCGGCAGCGAATTTCAAATCATTAATGATGAATTGAAAAACATCGGCTAATGGTTGCCTGGATTCTTTCATATTCTCCAGGTCAATGATCGGGATGGGGCCCCATAACATCGCCAGTTCAAAATTGATGGAGCCTCGGATAAAGGACGCTTGCGCCTTAAGATCCGCCGTAGGAGAATAATAAATAGCTTTTGCGGCAGCACTGATCACCGGCCATCTTTTATTCCATTCCGCGGCAATGATTGAATTGGAGGCATTCATCGCCCCATCATATTTATCAAGTGCAGGTTGTTCGCTGCCTTCGCGCATTTGCTGTCCTCCCTGTTTTGCTTCGTCCGTACCCATGGACATATAGAGTGCACTTCTATCCTGTCTGGTCGTTCGCCATTGATTATAGAGGCCGGAAATAAGCAGCTTCAAATTTTCCTCGCTTCCATAAACCTGTTCCTCTGTTAAACTTGCGGATGGTTTTTCATCCAGAAATTTCTTACATGCGGTCAGTTGGAGCAGGGTAGCACTCATTACGAGAACTAAAATCCTGCTACTATATATTTGTTTCATCCTGTTAATTTTTAATTAGTCCACAAGGTTGGCATGCTGTTAAAGTGCTACGTTGATACCGGCAACAAACATTCTGGCTGTAGGATACCAGTCGCCATTCTCAGGATCGTAGCCCTTATATTTTGTCAATGTAAAAACGTTGTTTCCTGAAACGTAAAATCTCAGATCAGACAAGCCCAGCTTTTTGATATGAGTTTCGGGCATATTATAAGCAAGGGTGATCGTTGACAATCTCAAATACGAGGCATTTTGCAAGCCCCATGATGTTTCATTGGCTCCAAACCGCTGCGCATTGTCATAGGTAACACGGGGAATATTGGTGTTGGTGTTATCAGGTGTCCACCTGTTGAGGTTGTCTTTATGAGCAGGCCAGTAGCCGGTTCCCGTCATCAGGCGTTCATAATACGTGCTTATTTTCTTTGCTCCGTAGGAGTAGGTAAAAACAGCATTAAGATCTAAATTTTTCCATACAAGCTTCGTTGAGAAACCTCCATAAAACTTTGGATCCTGGGTACCTACGATAACCCGGTCGTCTGCATCGATGATTCCATGGCCCGGCTGGCCCGGCGCCTGTTGATCTTTTGGAAGCATATCTCCCGGCTGCAATTTTTTACCGGGCAACTGAAGACTATTTACATAAGGCATATCTTTTTCCTGGATAATTCTGTCGAATTCCAGCATGTAAATAGTGTTCAGTGATTTCCCCAGAAAGAAATTCCCTGTTCTTTGTATATCCGCGCCGGTAAATCCACCGAAATTGTAAATAGCATCCACACCCTGATACAGTTTGGTTATTTCATTCCTGTCTTTTGAAAAGTTCACAGAAATATCCCAACGCAAATTCTTTTTTTCCAAAACAACTCCTGTTATCGCCAACTCTATCCCTTTATTGGTCAACTCACCGATATTCTCTATCGTTGAAGAATAACCGGAGATGGTAGAAAGGCTACGTCTCATTAAAAGATTGGAGTTCACAATATGAAAATAGTCGGCTGTTACGGATAAGCGGTTATCAAACATTGTGAGGTCTAACCCTACATTGAATTGATTTTGTTTTTCCCAGGTCAGGTTTGGTGTTCCTCTTAATCCGGAAGAAACGAAAGAAACATTTCCGCCTGAGTAAACCGGGTTATACAGGCTGTAAAAGGCATAATTTGGAATATTCTGATTACCCACACTACCATATCCCAGTCGCAACTTCATCAGGTCAAAAAGTTGCTGGCCTTTCATGAACTCTTCGTTCGTAACATTCCAGGAAAGGCCTATCGAAGGGAAAAAGCCCCATCTATGTCCATCCGCAAAACGGGAAGAGCCATCATATCGACCGGTAAGTGTAGCAAAATATCTATTGTCGTAATTGTAGTTTACCCTTGCGAGATACGATTGTAAAGAGGCTGCATTTTTATCAGACCCCAGATTGAAGTTTGCCCTGTCATACGCACTCCCCAAATTGTAATAACCAAAATCATTGATCGGAAAATCCCGCGCCAGTACATTTGTATAACGGTAGGTGTTCTTGCTTACACTTGTAGATACAAGTGCAGAAAGCTGGTGATCTTTAAAGGACTTGTCATAAGTAATGGAATTATCCCATTGGAAGTAGTTTGAATAATCAAGGTTATGAATGGCCCTCCCTTTGAACGCACCCCGGTAAGCCTGCTGGATATCACTGGGAATATATTCATAGTATTCCTGTGTTCCATTATCTATGGCAAAAGTGGACCTTACCTTTAATCCCTTAACAGGAGTTATTTCCACGTAATTAGATGAAGCGATCTTGACCTTATTTCTGTCCTTATCTATTTTTAATGTATTAAAGGGATTTTCCCTGTTGATATCCCAGCTATTTCCCCAGGCCAGAAAAAGTGTGTCTTTATAGCGGTCTATCGGTAGTAATGGGTTTGATTCCTGGGCAACGGAAAATACAGCCCTGTCCACTTCATCGCTCACAGATTTGGTAAGGAACGTATTGGTGCCCACTTTAAGCCAGGGCTTGATTTCCTGCTCAGCATTTATCCTTCCGGTATAGCGTTTGTTGGAGGATCCTTTAATGAGGCCTTTCTGATCGATATACCCAAAGCTTAAATAATAGGTATTGTGCTCGCCACCACCGGAAAAACTGACTGAATGATTTTGCTGAAAACCTGAACGCGATATGGCCTTCAGCCAATCATAACTTTCTCCCTTTGCATAAGTTTCTTTTTCATAATCAGCAAACCAGTTGGAGTTTGGTTTCAATAATTCTTCATTGATAAACTGATCCCTGGTGGCACCTGGATGCTGTGTAAAATAATCGGTAGCCACATGAGAATTTGATAATGCTTCAATCCGTAAGTCGTAGATATCCTTTGCTCCCAGGTTCAAATTTGCATTAGTAAACCTTTCGATTCCAAACCATGTATTATACGTTACACGGCCCAGTCCTTTTTTCCCTCTTTTTGTGGTGACCACCACTACTCCATTGGAGCCCCTGGAGCCATAAATTGCAGTAGCACTGGCGTCTTTCAGAACTGTAACGGAAGCCACATCATTGAGGTTTGTCAGGTTGAAATCCCCTTCCATGATAATTCCATCCACCACAAAAATCGGGTTGCCGCCATATTGAATGGAGTTGTTCCCCCGTACACGTATTGAAGCATTTCCCCCCGGCTCTGGATTGTTCTGAATAAAAACACCTGCAGCCCTGCCTTGTAAAGCTTCAGCGATACTGGTGACGGGCCTTTCCTCCAACACTTTTTGATCTACATTAACAACGGCTCCGGTCAGATCTTTTCTCTTCACGGAAGCTCCAACAACGATGATATTATCCATGAAAGTTTCTGCCAGCACAAGGGTTATGATCAAAGGCGATTGGCTGGAAGCTGCCATGTCGGCGGATGTAATGGTCTTTTCTTTTTCCTGGTAACCCGTAAATGAAATCACCAACACCTGACCGGCCGCAGCCTCCATGGAAAATCTTCCTGCCGCATCGGTAGAAGTTCCTATACTGGTTCCCTTTATCCTGACAGAGGCTCCCTGCAATGGATTCCCGGCAGTATCCCGCACTACTCCGGAAATTGGAGGAGGAGCAACCTCTTGAGCGGGCGTGTCGGGTAGAAGTCGTACAGTAACTACAGTCGGGGATTTCTCAGATAGAAAAATCGTTCTGCCAGCGATCTGGTACCTGACTGGCTGATCTTTTAAGACCAGATCTAAAAATTCGAGAAACGGTAAATTAGTTACAGAGAGAGAAATGGTCTTTCGGCTACTGAAGACGGTTTTATTACCGAGCACCAGGTAGCCGGTTTGCTTTTCAACTGCGGAAAAAATCTTCCGAAGGGTAAGATCCTTCCCGGAGAGCGAGACCGTTTGGGCCGAAGGACTGGCGGAAACAGCCAGCGAAGCGGCAAAAAGAAAAACAGTGACCAATCTCATAACGCGCATCATTTGAGCGGGTAGCCAGCTAACACGCCGGTCAGATGACACGGTATGAAACAGCAGGCCAGCAATCGCAGTTTTTGGCATAAATTTGCTTGTTTGGTTGAAAAAAAATGTGTCATTACCTTTTGGATCAGCCCAAACATCGCCGGAGGTGTTGTAGCACTTCCGGTTTGTTTTTTTTATGGGTGATCCGCTTTTATTTATAGTGGCCGTCGCCAGACGGCCAATAAAGCCAGATGATGAATATCTTTCAGTTGCTATCTCATTATGGAAGCACAACGACTGTCCTGCCTTCGAGTTTGCAGCGAACGCCAAGATCCGCGAGATTTTTAAGCAACTCATTCAGCGTTACATCTCTCGTCATTTTCCCCGTCAACTCTGTTTTGGGCACCGTGCTTTCATAAACCACTTCGATATCGTACCAGCGTTCTAATTGCTTCATCACTTCTTTCAGGCTGACATCAGTAAAGTCGAAAGCCCTGTTCTTCCAGGCCATTACTTTATCTATATCGGCATTGTTCACGATCTTAATTCCGGGTTTTGACTGTTGACTACCCTGCGGGATTTGTGCTTGCTGACCGGGTCTGAGGATGACAGGTCTTTCAGATGGCGGGTTCTTTAGCTCAGCCACCACCTTTACGGAACCTTCTAATAATGTCGCATTAATATTTTCTTCATTCTCATATGCGTTCAGGTTGAAACTGGTTCCCAGTACTTCCACTACCGCGTTGTTATTCATTTTCACACGAAACGGCATACTGATGTTCTTTGCCACTTCAAAATAGGCTTCACCGGATAGTTCCACTTTTCTTTCCGTGCCCGTGAATATGGTAGGATACCTGATGGAACTGGCGGCATTCATCCACACGGTGGTTCCGTCCGGCAGCTTTACACTGAATTGCCTGCCTTTCGGAGTGCTCATGGTATTAAAGCCTGCTTCGCCGGAGATGGATCCCGCTGGATCGTAGGACAGTTGGCCGTCCTGCAACAACACCTGGGTGCCGCTTTCCGTAGAGATCAGTCCGTTACCGAGGCTGTCAAGTACCACCTGCCGGCCATCGGCCAGGGTCAGTATAGCCCCATCACGGCCAGGCATTATATTTTGCGGTGAGTTATTATTGTTGCTTATAATTGCCGGCTTTTGGTTCCTGTTCTGGAACCAGAAGTAGGCGCCCAGTCCCAATAGAAGAAGTAAGGATGCCGCGGCCCAATAGCGGCGGAGGAAGTGGATGCGATGGTTGGTAGCAGATGTAGTATTGTTTGCATTTTCTGACAGGGATGTGCCGGCACCGGTTTGAGGAGGGATCCTTAGTTGATTGCCGACGGCCTGTGCATCACGGTAATGCGAGAGCTCTTGCTTCACTATGGTCAATTGAAGCAGCTCTTCGTATTCACGCAGGTTAGCTGGAGATGCATTTTTCCATTCTTCGAGAACTGTCTCTTCCGATGGGGTCAACTGACCGCTTATTTTCTTCAATATAAGGATGGCAATGCCGGTGGCATGAGGTTTCATATAGCAACGCTTATGATTATATTACGAATGGGATGAGCGATCGTGCCAAAAATGGATAACTTTTTTTTCGATCTTGAGCCTGCAGTCATTTTATTATCCTGATGGCTAACAGCTGGCAGAGGGCCAGCAGGCCGCTGCTGAGAAGGATCGGCAGCAAACTACTTTTTTCTTTGATCCATTGACGAATCATTTCGATGGCCCGGCGCTTCTGGCTTCGGACCGTATCCGGGTTAATCTGCAGGATACCGGCTATTTCACTGGGGCTACGATCCGCATGGTAGGACAGTTCAAAGATCCGCTTGTATTTTTCCGGAAGTGAATCCACCGCATGGGCGAGTAAATGGATCATTTCCACCCGCACCTGCTCCGCTTCAAACTGATTGTTTTCCGTTTCTTCTGCCGGCTTTATCACCTCCATCAAATGATCCCGGCGTTGCAGGGCCCGTTGGCGGTCGATGGCCCGATGGCGGACAGTACGGTACAGGAAGTTGGTAAGATGGGTGTCGGATTGCATATCGGCTCGGGACAGCCATAGTTTTACGAAAGCTTCAGAAACGATGTCCTCCACTTCCGGCCACTCCGCCAGGAATCGTTTGCCGTAATACAGCAACCGGTCTTTATAACAAGTGTGGAGCCGGGCGAAGGCCTTTTCGTCACCGGCTGCAATCAGCCGAAACCATTCGGCTTCTTCGTTCGTTTCACGGTATGTTGATGCGTCATCTAACACATATTGATTTTACTGCTACAAGATTAATGGAAGTGTTCAAACTCCATATATTCCGGCTGCCATGTAGTATTTAAAACATCTGCAGGATTTAGCCGGTTTCTGAAGCCGGGAAATAAATGTATTTCTTCCGATACATGTTTAGTGCGATGATTGGTGAATGGGAAGGGATTGAAGAAATAGGATAACGCTGAAATTAAAGAGGTAAATAGTGTCATGATGCAATCGCTAAATTATTCAGGGTATTTTGTTTTCCGGATTATTCCGAAGCTAAACAAAGCTAACCTGTTATGCATCCAAAATTGAAATTTTGAATTATCTAATGCGATGCAGGATCTTACGGAAATGATGGATTATTTTATTATGTCAGGAGAATCTGGAGAGTATGGCTGACTTCCTGGTTAAAACTGTATCCAGATGCCGTGGACTACTTCCACAATAAAAATCCATCTAACAGGCTGCAAGCTGCGCCTCGATTTAATTACATCAGCCCTTCTTTAAAATACTTCCGCAAGGCGCAATTAAGTGATCTATGCAGCCATTGTATAAGCAGGCAACTACTTTGTAGAAATTTTGATTTGCTCAGATAGGTCATGAAAATACTTCGGTGATCAAATATTGAGCACCCTGGGATTACTGATGAACCGTGCAATATGAATTTCATTAGCCAACCAGTCGAAAAATTCGGCTCTTGCCTGTACTGTATTCTCTTTACAATTATTAGGATTTTCGTTTATATTGAACAATGCAGGTGGTGTGATATGCAAATCAATATCTTCAGAAAATCTATCGATAATCTTAAACCCTTTTGAAAGGGACGTTCCTCCCTTCAGTTCAAAATGAAAACCTTGTTTCTTGAGGCATACAAAGCATGCATGATCCAGTAGTCCTTCTCTATCAAATATGCATCAATTCCTGTTTCTCCACTGATAATTCTTAGTAGATCTTCAAATTGAGGATGGTCATGTAAATAGCCCATGTGTTACTCCAAACCTTTAAGGAAACCAGAGAAAAATTTCTTTGTACCGATGGAGCCAAAGCGACTGACTGCCTCTCGTAATTTCAAATTGTCCATCTCTTGCGATTTCAACTGTACGCTGTCCTGTACTTTATTCGGATCCTCTGCAAGTTCATCGAGATTATTCATTAAATCCACCAGCAAGTATTCTGGCGTTAATTGTTTAGGGAAATCAGGTTTCACTTTGAAAAAAAAGGTATTCTTTCCGAATTGAAACTCGCCATGTCGTTTATGATTATAAACGTACTTAGTATTATAAAGTTGAGTAGTACCTACTCCCAGCGAATTGTAATAATTAGGAGAAGTGATCAGGAAATTATCATCATTTAAGAATCTCTTTATTACCAAATCATCCTTAGGAGGAGTTTTGCCGAATACACTCTTAGCCGGAACATAGTACATGCCCTGTGAAAGCTTTTCCAATACACCTTCATCCACTAACCTTTGAAGATCCCTATCAACAGACTTGGACCACTTGGTTAGATCACTACGGCGATAGACTTCGCCGGCGTGCAATTGTTGCTTCAAAAGTTCAAACTGGCTCATTTGAAATGAAACGCATGAAATTTATAGTACGTTTACATTAAATTAGGTTCAATTTGGAGCTTTAGTTATGAGAGATTAAATGCAATTAATGTTACCCCACAGTAAAGCAACAACTTACGTATTATATTTTTATCCTACTTCCCAATACAAAACTTACTGAATATATAATCCAGCCTATCCTCATTCGATATCTCCCCCGTAATCTCTCCCAAATAATGCAAGCACCTCCTGATATCCAGTGCCAACAAATCCCCGGGAATCTTATCATCCAAACCCTTATGTATATCCGATAAAGAACTGGCTACTTGTTGTAGCGCATGCTGATGCCTGGCATTCGTCACTACTGTCCCTTCTGTCTGCACTGAACCATGCAATACCAACTCTGTTAATTTATCTTTCAACTCCTCCACATTCCAACCAGACTTCGCTGAAATAAAGATCACATTATCTAAAGCAGAGAATTCAGAAAGAAGCGATTTATCTTCAGCCTTATTCCCCACCAGCAAATATTCTATTGACTCTGATCTGAATTTATCAACCAACCCGGATAACTCTCCCACACTCATCTCATTCACATCAAACAAATACACCACCACATCTGCCTGCTGCATTTTCTCCAGGCTCTTCTCCACGCCGATACTTTCTATCACATCACTGGTATGTTCTCTTATCCCCGCCGTATCTACCAACCTGAAAAGTATTCCATTGATGTTTAGCGTTTCTTCTATCGTGTCTCTTGTAGTACCAGCAATATCACTTACTATCGCCCGGTTCTCATTCAACAACGTATTCAATAGCGTTGACTTCCCTGCGTTCGGCTTTCCGATAATCGCTACCTGCACGCCATTCTTGATCACATTTCCTAACTGAAATGATTGCAGCAAATGCTGCACGGTCCGTTCCGCTTCATTGATCAGGTTAAAGAACTGTGTTCTGTCTGCAAACTCCACATCTTCCTGCGAAAAATCCAACTCTAATTCTATCAACGCAGAAAAACTAAGCATACGATCCCGCAGCCCCTGCAACACCGCTGAAAACCCACCTCGTATATTATGCAATGCCGCTTTACGCGAAGCTTCTGTATTGGATGCGATCAGATCCGCCACAGCCTCGGCCTGCACCAGGTCTAGTTTCCCATGTAAAAACGCGCGTTGTGTGAACTCTCCCGGCTTTGCCAGTCTTGCGCCGCGGCTCACACATGCTTGAATCACCTGTTGTTGTATGTAAGGAGAACCATGGCAGGAAATTTCCACCACATCCTCGCCTGTATATGACTTAGGACCTTTGAACAGCGCCACTACCACTTCATCCAGTGCTACCTCACCATCTTTAATAAATCCTACATGAAGCGTATGGCTTTGCTGGATCATGAGATCTTTGGCCGGGAACAATTCATTCACGATAGGAAAGGCAGTTGGCCCGCTCAACCGGATAACACCAATGGCCCCGATACCCGAAGGGGTGGCCAGCGCAACGATCGTATCATCCCATCCTGACAATTTACCCAGCATAATGATTCTGTTTTGTCAAAAGTAAGACGGAACCAACAATAAAAAATCCTCCCTGCACCAGGCAGAGAGGAATGGAACTACTATCAACTCTAAAAAGCTAATCTACTCATCTCCGATCTTGAACCCGATCGGCTGGCGTTTGTAGGACTTTACCTGGATGCCATTCTGAATGGCGGGGATCCACTGGCCGCTTTTCCTGATCACGGCAATGGCAGCTTCGTGCAGTTCAGGTGGTCCGCTGAGGGCTTCCACATTGCTCACATTGCCTTGCACATCCACCACAAACTGGATAATAACGGTGCCCTGGATCATATTATCGATGGCCTCCTGGGGATATCTGCGGTTGAGCTCCTTCGTAAGGTAACGGATCCAGGCCTGCGGGCCACCGGGGTATTTGGATTCTATTTCCACTTTCTCAAAAGGTCTATCAGGCTCTCTCTTTACCGGTGCTTCAATGATACCCTTTCCTTCCCCATCAGATTTAGCCGGAGGCGCCAGGATGCCATCATCTGCATCCCCTTTGATATTTTCGGTTCCTATCTTCACATCTTCCAGCTCATCTGTTGTGGGAGGCTTCTCATCTTCCTGTACCTGGTCCACGATCTGTGGTGCGGTGTAGATCCGCTGAGCCATTTGTCTGGGAGGCTCAGGTAATTTGGGGGGAGGTGGGGGCTTCACTTCTTCCGGTTTGTTGTCAACTTCTTTAATAACAATATCAGGCGGCAGAACCACCTCTCTTGCCAGGTCTCCCTTTTTTGTATTGCCCCACAAAAAAGTACCGATCAATAATAAAATGACAGTGGCCATTCCGGCCATACTTAAAACCAAACGACGCTTATAGGTCTTGCGTAACTCATAGGCGCCGTAGGATTTATTCTTGCCGTCAAAGATGATGTCCAGGACATCTGCAGTAAGGATTTTAGTTACTTCCATGGCGAATCAATTTCTTTCTAAGACGCGCCGGCACTGCATTTCCACAAGATTAAACTAACTTTTCGGTTGTATATGTACGTAATAAAAAAATCCTCCCGGATAACCGGAAGGATTTCGAATATGCTTTACTGTTACAGTTGCTTAACCTTCAGTTTCGAGACGGAACACGATCGGTTGCTTCTTGTAAGATTTAACCTTACGACCGTTCTGTACCGCTGGTTCCCATTTACCGCTCTTCTTGATTACGCGGATGGCTTCTGATCTCAGTTCTTCAGGACCGCTGATGGCCTCTACTTCTGATACCTGACCTTCCTTGTCAACGATAAACTGGATCACCACAGTACCCTGAACCTCGTTGTCGATAGCTTCCTGAGGGTAGCGGAGGGTTTTGTTCAGGTAACGCATCCAGGCAGGAGCACCACCGGGGTATTCAGACTCGATTTCCACCTTTGTAAAGGTTTTGTCCCAGTCTTCTTCCACCTTTTTGGGAGCTTCAACCACACCCTTACCGGCATCTTCAACCGGAGGGGCTACGATACCTTCATCCTTCACACCTTCCTGGTTTACTGTACCGATCTTGGTTTCTTCCAGTTTCTCTACTTCTGGTGGCTTTTCATCTTCCTTCACCTCTTCGTCTTTCACGATCTTGGGAGGAGTGAATTTAGCCATTTCCACTTTGGGGGGATCTGGTGGCTTTGGGGGAGGCGGAGGAGGCGGTTCTTCGCGCTTTTCCTCTTGCTTGATCTCCTCCAACTGTACGTCCTGCACCACCATCTCCTTTGTGTCCTCTCCCTTGTTCAGGGAGTTGGCGAGGATATAACCCGCAAAAAGCAGGATACACACAGACGCCGTGGTAATAAGCGCGATACTAAGGCGCTTATTATAGGTTTTGCGCAGTTGATAAGCACCATAATCCTTGTTCCGTCCGTCAAAGACGATGTCAAGTACGTCGGCGCTTAATATTTTATTGCTTTCCATACAAGTTCTTTGTTATAAGATGCAATGACTGTTTGATTCCACAGGAGTTTCCTGACTATTTCTGAGAAGCCGCCATTAACTGCAGTTCCTGGTCAAAG
The DNA here is from genome assembly GCF_051955275.1 of Pseudobacter sp. Lineage (NCBI taxonomy): Bacteria > Pseudomonadati > Bacteroidota > Chitinophagia > Chitinophagales > Chitinophagaceae > Pseudobacter > Pseudobacter sp. Next base: position 14,040 of record NZ_JBQCGW010000131.1, read on the forward strand.
ATATCAACCAGAGCATAGCGTTTTACTTCATTGATAGCCATTTCATCGAGGATATCTACAGTATTCTTGTAAGTAGCCTCGGGTCCTGGTTTGATTACCACTACGAAGTCTTCCGGATTGGTGCTCTTCTTTTTATCGATGATCACCTGGCGGATTTCCTTGTAAGTGGCACTCTTGAAATTGGAACCATCTGGTAAGAGCTCACCTGCATAGTAAAAGATCTGGTTATCCTTTCCAAGCATGATGGAAAGGGCGCCCGATGCCTTCACCTTGTTCTGATCTTCAGGTTTTTCCGTGTCTTTCGGCAGGAAAAGCCTCATAGCAGTAGGTTCGCTCATGGTAGTCGTGAAAATGAAGAACGTAATCAGGAGGAAACCCAGGTCCACCATGGGAGTAAGGTCTACCCTCGTAGACAGCTTCTTCCCTTTCTTGACGCCTGGCCCCTTCTTATGTCCCCCACCCGACGAGGTATCCATTTCTGCCATATCGCAAATATTTTTGTATTAATAATAGATTTAATCGTTGTCAGTGGCTTTGCCACCGGTTCTTTGCTGTGTCCTGTACAGGTCAGTTCCTTCGGGTACGCCCTGGGGATCGGTGATCATGGAGAACTTGTAGATCTCGTTCTTTTTCAATGCAGTCATCACACCTTTGAAAGTGGGATATTTTGCATCGTTGTCACCTTTCACGAACAGGTTCATTTTCTTACCCTGGAAAGCACTGTTGATAGCCCTCACCCACATTTCCATCTCGTTGTTGGCGGTATCAGTCACCGGAATACCGGGGGCTGTATAACTTTCCAACTGTTTTGGAGTCAATTGCAGGTAAGATTTCAGCATGGAGAACGGAACACCGATATAGGCGCCGGCCTGATAAAAGGAATTTTTCTCTGCATCAGTGAGGTTCAGAGACTTCCACTGGTTCACGAGATCCATAACCTGTTCTTTCTCTTCTTTGTTCTCATCACCTATTGACAGGTAAGCCTTACCTTCTTTGTCCATGGTAATCAGCACCATATTCTTGGAATCCACCGGTTTGGTAGAAACAGACTTTGGTGTGGTAACTGCCAGGGCCTCAGTGGGCTTGAACTTGGTAGTCAGGATGAAGAAAGACAGCAAAAGAAAAGCCACGTCGCACATAGCGGTCATGTCTACTGAAGTACTCTTCCGTGGGACTTTAACTCTTGGCATGATGTAATAGTTTCTTTTGTTTTGAGATGCCTGTTAAGCAATTTTCCATATCATCTTGCCCAAAAACCTGAAAAATTTTCCAATGATGGGTCAAATCAGGCTGAAGGTGCGGATGATCACCTGCTGCTCCTTATTTGTAAAGAGAAGCGAAGCTTTGGGTCAAAGTGAAACCAGACTCATCGATACCGTATGTGATAGCGTCGATCCTTGTTGTAAAGATGTTGTAGAAGATGATCGCAAATGCAGATGTACCGATACCCAGGGCTGTGTTATACAGGGCCTCAGAGATACCACGGGACAGTTCCGCTGCAGCTGCACCACCACCTTCAGCACCGAGTGCCGCAAATGATGTGATCATACCTAATACAGTACCAAGCAGACCTAACAGGGTTGCTACTGAAGCGATAGTAGAAAGGAACACCAGGTTCTTTTCCAGCATTGGCAGTTCCAGGGCAGTGGCTTCTTCAACCTCTTTCTGGATAGCCAGTACTTTCTGCTCAGTGTCAAGCTCAGTATTGGAGATCATTTCTTTGTACTTGCGCAGACCAGCTTTCATTACATTACCTACGCTGCCTTTTTGCTTGTCGCACTCAGAAATAGCCTGATCAACATTCTTGTTAGCCAGGTGATATTGAACCTTACGGATGAACTCAGCAATGTTACCGGTACCGGTAGCTTTACCGATCGTCAGAAAGCGCTCAATGATGAACGTTATTACGATTAAGAAAGTCGCGATCAGGATAGGTACGATAATACCACCCTCGTACATTCTCACCAAGCCACCCTTAGGCCCTTTGTGATGAGGCCAGAATCCGCCGGAGAGATCGGGTTCAGTGAAGTTGCTTGCACTTCCAAGGACGAACCTCCAGATTACATAACCACCTACGATACAAAGTAATGGAGCTAACCACGCAATGGAATTGCTTTTCTTTTTGGGTTGAACCGATGTACTACTCTTCACGGGAGTGGCAGTTGGTTTTGTCTCAGCCATGATTGTTTGTTTTTTTTAGTGTTTGAAAAAATTTAAGTCTATCTGTAGTTAAAATTCGGCTCACAATTCTAAGGAAAACTAAAAATTTTCCAATAAAATGTTTGGAAAATTTTTTCAGCAAAGGCTCACAAGATAAGGAATTTGTTATATGGGTGCTAAAAATAAGCCAATTGGTTGAATAAAACCACGAGGTAAATGATCTTAATTTAAAAACAATTTAACTGATCAGACAAAATTGCCTTTTGTGTAATGTACGGTCAAAATGTGAATTTGTTTTTTTTAACTTCAGTCCTTTAAACACATTTTAACATGAAGAGAAACCGCTGCTTGCAAAAAGCGCTTTTTCTTGTGGCCGCAGGCTGCCTCACACTCTCAGCCTCAGCCCAGGATAAAAAATCCGCACCACCCGCCCAGCCTGCGCCCCCGGCCATGCCGCCGGCACCGCCCAAAGCTGGTCCCAAACCCTACAAAGATGTAGTAACAGATAAAGCTGTTACCCGAAAAGGGCTTTTCAACGTTCATAAAGTCGACGATAAATGGCTCCTCGAAATCGGAGATTCCATCCTCACGCGCGACATCCTGGTTGTGAACAGGATCTCCAAAGCCCCTATCGACACCCGCGCCGGGTTCACCGGTTTCGCAGGCGATGAGATCAACGAAAATGTGATCCGCTTCGAAAAAGGCCCTAATAACAAGATCTTCCTGCGTAACCTCTCCTTCTCCGTTTACGCAAAAGACTCCACTAAGCCGATGTACAAATCGGTTATGGTCAACAATATTCAGCCTATCGCAGCCGCTTTCGACGTGAAAGCCTATGCGCCGTCAAATGATGGCTCCGTGATCGATATCACCGACTTCATCGCCGGCGATAACGACCTCTTCTTCTTCGCCCCCTCCATCAAATCCGCGCTCCGCCTTGGAGGTGCGCAACCAGACAAGTCCTACATTGTAGACGTAAAAACATACCCGATCAACACGGAGATTAAAACCGTTAAGACCTATTCAAAGTCCCCGGCCCCCTCTCCCATCCCCGGTATGATGCCCGCAGGCCCAGGAGGCAACGCTACCTTTGAGCTCAACACCTCCCTGGTAGTGCTCCCTAAAGTGCCTATGAAACCCCGTTATTATGACGACAGGGTGGCTTATTTCACTACTGAATATACCGACTTCGATGCGGATCCGCAAGGCGTGAAAGACATCAGCATGGTTACACGCTGGAGACTGGAACCCAAACCCGAAGACGTTGAAAAGATGAAACGCGGCGAACTGGTAGAACCCGTTAAACCCATCATCTTCTACATCGACCCAACCACCCCCGCCAAATGGGTTCCCTACCTCATCCAGGGCGTGAACGACTGGCAGGCCGCCTTCGAAAAAGCAGGCTTCAAAAACGCCATCATGGCCAAAGTTGCTCCTACCAAAGAGCAGGACAGCACCTGGAGCCTCGAAGATGCCCGCTACTCCGCTATCGTGTACAAACCGTCTACCATCCCCAACGCCATGGGCCCCCACGTACATGACCCCCGCAGCGGCGAAATCATCGAGTCCCATATCAACTGGTACCATAATGTAATGCGCCTCCTCCGCAACTGGTACCTGATCCAGGCCGCGCCCAGCGATCCCAAGGCCCGCAAAGCCAATTTCGACGACGAACTGATGGGCCAGCTCATCCGCTTCGTATCCTCCCATGAAGTAGGCCATACCCTCGGTCTCCCCCATAACATGGGCTCCTCAGCAGCTACCCCCGTTGAAAAACTGCGCGATAAAGCATGGGTGGAAGCTAACGGCCATACCTCCTCCATCATGGACTATGCCCGCTTCAACTACGTGGCACAGCCCGAAGACAATATCTCACAGGCAGGTCTCTTCCCACGAATCGGTGACTACGACAAATGGTCTATCGAATGGGCCTACAAACCCATCTTCAATAAAACTGAAGAAGAAGAGAAAGCCGAACTCAACGAGTGGGTTAAAGCCCGCTATAACAACCCGGCCCTCCGCTTCATCCACCAGGATGGCCTCGATCCCCGCGCTCAAACTGAAAGCCTGGGCGACAATGCCATGAAAGCCAACGAATATGGTATCAAGAACCTGAAATGGATGATGCCCAAATTACAGGGATGGTTAAACGAAAAAGGGGAAGACTATACCAATCTCAAAGAAGTTTACGAAGAGATCTGGGGTACCTATAGCCGTTACCTCGGCCACGCATTCACCTATATCGGCGGTGTTTATACTGACGCAAAAACAACTGATCAGGCCGGCAATATTTATACCGTTGTGCCCAAAGCACTTCAGAAAGAAGCCCTCGCCTTCCTCAGCAAACAGGCACTGGAAACTCCCACCTGGCTGCTCGACAAAAGCATCCTCGACAAGGTCCAGGCCCCTACTTCCGACAGGATCAGCAGTCTGCAGGACAATGTCCTGGGATCTCTTATCCAGAACGGCCGTCTGCAGAGACTCATCGCTGCTGCCAACCGGGAGTCCAACACCTACAAGCCCGAAGAATACATGGATGATGTGAAGAAGGCTGTATTCTCCGAACTGACTACCCGCAAACCGATCGACAACTACCGTCGTAACCTGCAGAAAGCTTACGTGGAAAGAGTGGGCGGCCTCCTGGCTCCCGCAGCTCCCGCCGGTGGACTGAATGTTATGATGATGGGGGGCGGCTCAGGCAGCGATCCTAAAAAATCTGATATCCCTTCACTCCTGAAAGGAACACTCAGAAGCCTGAAAGCAGAGATCGTTGCGGCGATCCCGGCGTACTCAGACAGAATGACCAAATACCATTTGCAGGATCTCAACGAGAGAATCGAAAAGATCCTCAACCCAAAATAACGAGTAAGGGTTAGTGAAGGCCGCCTCTTCATTGGGGCGGCTTTTTTTTGCTCTTTATTTTCCGGGGCGGCGCAAGGGGTGGGAGCGGCGGTTGCAAAACATACCCACACCTGTGGGATGTTGAGGGGCGGTGGTGGGGTATGTTGGGGCTATGGAATAAAGCCGGACGATTGGATCGTATGTTTTGAAGACCGCCTACCCCACCCCTTGCGCCGCCTGAGCACCCTGAAGGTGCGGCAAAAAAATCCATCCCCAATGGCGAGGCGGTAAAGGGGGGGGAGATGGGGGTAAAACTTCGGTTAACCACTATTGATAGCAACATCAATGATGCCTATGCGAGCTTTCCAACTCATAGGCCCACTGCTACCTTTACTTTCAGTGATGCACCCTTTCCCCATCCCCACCCACCAACCTGCGAAAAAGCCCGGATGAATGTGATAGCGCGCGAAGGTGAAAAGGGAAATATTGCACACCCGGAGTGCCCCTGTTTTTTGGGAGTGCGGACCGGGCCTTCGAAACATACCATTCCCCAGCCCATCATTGGACTACAGCCCCAACTCACCCCATCACAGCCCAATTAATAAACGAAAAGGTGTGGGTATGTTTTACAGCCCGGGAAGCACTACCCAAAAAACAAAAAAACAAAGAAGAAAAGATTTACTCATACCGCAGCGCCTCTATCGGATTCAGCCTTGAAGCTTTATTCGCAGGATACAACCCCGCCAGCAGCCCCACAACAGAGCAGATTATAATTCCCATACCAGTCCAGAACCATGGAATCACAAACCCGGTATTAAGGTATATAGAGAAGAGATTGCCCACCATTACACCCAGGATAATGCCGAAGAAGGCTCCCAGCAAACTGATGATGGTAGACTCAAAAAGGAATTGCCATTTGATATTAGCCCCCTTGCCGCCGATGGCTTTTACAAGTCCGATCTCCTTGGTACGCTCAGTAACGGCAACCAGCATGATATTGGTAAGACCAATAGCAGCACCGAGCAGGGTGATGAAACCGATCACGAGTGCAGAGATAGTCAGACTGCTGAGCAGACCGATGAGCATTTCAGCGAAGCTGTCGCTTTTGTCGATGGCGAAATTGTCATCCTCGGTGGTGGTGAGCTTGCGGATCGGGCGGAATGTGGCCGTAGCCTGACCGGTAGCCGCATCCATGAGTTTAATATCAGCCACCTTCACCTGTATGTTGAAACTTGCATTGGGATTGGAATTGAAGAAACGACGCACATTGGTGTACGAAGTCATTATGGCATTATCCCAGTTCATGCCAAGAGTAGTGCCTTTGGCATTGAGGGTGCCCACGATCCGGAAAGGAATATTGTTGATCTTGATGATGCGGTCCAGGGGACTCTCCAGGTCGTTATTGAAAAATTTACGGGCCACATCACTTCCGATAAGGCAAACGTTACGGCCGGTCTGAACATCCAGGGCATTGATATTGCGGCCATATGCGAGCGTGAATCCGTTCTGGTCGATCCAGTTATCATCGCCACCGTAAATGCGTGTATTAGGATTCGATTTCTTACCGCCGTAGGAGATCACGGCATCATTGGAGCCGAACATGGTTAGACTGACCTGTGCAGGGAAATGAAAATTATCCTTGAATGCTTCGGCCTGTTGCCTGGTGATGGGTTTGCCGATATTCGATTTCTTTTCCTTCTTCTCGCCTTTCTTCTCTTTTTTCAGTTCCTGGCCTCCGAAACGGAAGCGTGGCTCCTTGTAACGCACGGTAAAACCGGTAGCGCCCATGGAAGAGAAACTCTCCACGAACTTCTGCTCCATGGCGGTAATGGCCGTTCTGATGCCTACCAGGGCCATGATACCAAAAGCAATGATGGCCACAGTCAAGCCTGTACGCAATTTGTTGCCGCGAACAGTGCGGTAAGCGAGTGAAAAAGTATCCCGGAATTTCATATCAGTATATGTCTTACTAATGTAAGAAATATTACGGGATCATGGCGGAAACCAGGCCAGTTTGGTACCAGCGGTCAATCCGCTACAGCAAATGAATTAGAAAAAGAAATCATACAATTTCTCCAGCAGCCATTGCGGGAAGATACCGATGAACACCACAAAGGCGGCCATCAGGATCAGCAGTCCCTTGTGGAAGCCGGATGTTTCCAGTTCCTGGGGCTCGCCATCCCTGAAGTACATGGCCTGGATCACGCGGAAATAGTAGTACACGCTGATGGCTGCGCAGAGGATACCAATGATCACCAGCCACATAACGTGACCATTCTGAATGGCCGCCGACAGCATGTAGAATTTCCCCATGAAACCTGCCGTGGCGGGGATACCCGCCAGGGAGAGCAGGAAGATGGTAGTTACGGCAGCCAGCACGGGATGGTGCTTTGCCAGGCCGTTGAAACCTTCGAAAGTATAGTCTTTCATGCGCACCAGTATGGCAAAGATGCCGATGGTAGGTACACTGTAAGCTAGTGTGTAATAAAGAAGGCCTTCTTTACCAACGCTGTTCATGGCAACGAGAGCAAAGAGCATGAAGCCCGCCTGCGCGATACTG
>NZ_JBQCGW010000132.1:0-38428 GCF_051955275.1 Pseudobacter sp.
CGTTTGGTTTTTGCCCTGTTTTTTGTTTTATTTTGTGTCTCCTCTGGTTTTGGGTGCCGGGGGGTTGTTTACAAATTTTTTTTCTGGGGGGGGCCCCCCGGCGAGGGGGACCTCCGCTTTTCTTACAATTTTTCAGAATAAAGAATGGCTTATGAAGCAACAGCTGGTTTTTTGTGGAATTGTTTTCTCTTCACTTTTAACCGTACCGGCACTGGCCCAGGATAATTCCGTACAACTCAGTATGGGCAAGGTTTCCCTGGAATTTCACCTGAGTGCAGCCGGCAGCCCGGAGTACAGCGTTCTCTTTGATCAGAAGCAAGTGATAAAGCCCTCTGCAATGGGCTTTGTACTGAAGGATGCAGACAGTGTACTCTACACTGATTTTGTAGTGAGAAAGATAGAACAGTCTTCCAAAGACGAAACCTGGGAACCTGTCTGGGGAGAAGTGAGATCCATCCGCAATCATTACAAAGAAGCGAAAGTGCAGTTGCAGCAACGCAATGCTCCTTTTCGTTTCCTCACTATCGAGTTCAGGGTCTTTGAAGATGGAGTGGGCTTCCGGTATGTATTTCCGCACCAACCCAGACTCAATTATTTTGTAGTATCCAAGGAGCTTTCGGCCTTCAATCTTACCGGTGATCACAAGGCTTTCTGGATCCCCGGCGATTATGATACCAATGAATATCTTTACAGCACCACCCGCATCAGTGAAGTGGATAACCGGAAGATGGTGGAAGCAAGTACGGATATTGCCGTTCGCACAGCCCCTGATCCCAATGCCGTGCAAACACCACTGATGCTGAAATCGGCAGACGGATTGTATATCAATATTCATGAAGCGGCATTGCTGAACTATCCTGCTATGCAGCTGCATGTAGACAGAAACAGTTTTTCTCTTACAGCCAGTCTGGTGCCCGATGCAGTAGGCAATAAAGCCTATCTGCACGCTCCGGCAAAAACGCCCTGGCGTACCATCATTGTGAGTGATAAAGCGCCGGACCTGCTCAATTCCAGAATGGTGCTTAATCTCAATGAACCCAGTGTGATTACCAATACAGGCTGGATCAAACCAATGAAGTTTGCCGGCGTATGGTGGGAAATGCAGGTGGCCAAAAGCACCTGGAGCCTGTCTGACCGCGCTGATACCCTGGATGCAAACGGCAAGCTGATCCCTAATGGCAAGCATGGTGCCAATTCGGATAATGTTAAACGTTATATTGATTTTGCCGCAAAGAACGGTATCCGTGGCGTACTGGTGGAAGGATGGAATACCGGTTGGGAAGACTGGTTCGGTAACTGGAAGGAAGAAGTGTTTGACTTTGTAACCCCATACCCTGATTTTGATGTGAACGATCTCCGGCAATATGCGGCTTCGAAAGGTGTGGAGCTGATCATGCACCATGAGACCAGCGGCTCTGCCACCAATTATGACCGCCGGATGGACAGCGCCTTCCGCTTCATGAAAGAGCATGGCTACCACTCCGTAAAAACAGGCTATGTAGGCCGCATTATTCCACGCGGCGAGCCCCATGACGGGCAATGGATGGTGAACCATTTTGAAAGAATGGCCCGCAAAGCGGCCGGCTACCAGATCAGCTTTGAGGCACATGAGTCAATGCGACCAACCGGTCTGCACCGCACCTTCCCGAACTGGATGGCCAGTGAGGCCGGGCGCGGCAACGAATACAATGCATTCAGCACCGGCAGTCCTCCTGAACATGAAACCATCCTGCCTTTTACGAGGCTGATGGGTGGGCCGATGGATTACACACCGGGCATTTTCAAGATGAAAGGTTACTGCTGGTATGCGCCCGAACGGCAGATGCATACAACCCTGGTAAAGCAGTTGGCCTTGTATGTTACCATGTACAGCCCTTTACAAATGGTGGCCGATCTTCCGGAGAACTATGCCGCTCATGACGATGCCTTCCAGTTCATCCGCGATGTGCCGGTTGACTGGGATGATACAAAAGTGATTGCCGCGGAGCCAGGAGATTATGTGGCCTATGCAAGAAAGGAGAAAGGCAAGGAGAACTGGTTCATTGGCGCTATAACGGATGAGGATAGCCGAAGATTAAATGCATCGCTTTCTTTCCTGGAAAAAGGTAAACAATACACAGCAACTATTTATGCGGATGGGCCGGGGGCCGACTGGAAAACCAATCCTGAAGCCTATATGATAAAGACATATACGGTGGATCAGAGTACGGTGCTGAAGCTTGACCTCGCCCCGGGTGGCGGCGCAGCCGTCAGCATAAAGCCGCTGACTGCACCGGCGCCCAAAGGAGTTGCCAGATACAAATAGTTTATTCGCAGAGTTGAATGGTACTGGTGCCGTAAGTGCTGAACTGGATCTTCTTCACTTTATTGTCTGCACCATAGTACAATACAAGGCAGCCATAACTGGTCTGGAATGCATCCCATTTGTCGTCTTTGACCTTGGGCGTTCCCAGTGTCCGGAAATGGCTGCCCCTTTTTGTGCCCAGCAGGGGAGTGATCATTTTACCCTTGAATGCAGGGCCGATCTCTACATAATTCCTGCCGGTAAAGAATGTAATGTCTTTGTCCTTGTACACGATCATGCCTCCGCATTTTGAACTGGAATTTTCTTCGGTCATGGTAGTGTAGCAGGGGAATTTACCGGTGATCTCATTGGTGGTACGGTCGGGTTTCAGCCCGTTTACCTTTCCATTGAGAATATCCACTTCAAAAGCCGGACAGGTGGTTTTTCCTTTTAATTGTGCGTTTGCAGTTGTAATGAAGGAGAAAGAGATAATGATTAATAAGAATGCGTAGCATCTCATAGGTGAATTTTCAGGTGGTAGTTCAAAAACCTTGCTAAATTTTATCCCGCAGTGCCCAGTCGCTGGCGTCCCCGCGAGCGACTGGGCACCCTCAACGCTGTCCACCGGATTTTGACTGGTGGTAAGGGTGAATGGACGAATTCCATTATCTTTAAAACTTTTCTATCCAATAAAATCAAGGAGTTATGAATTTAGTGACCAGATTATTTGCAGGAGCCTGCCTGTCGGCCATCAGCCTGGGCGCTGCTGCACAAACAACCTCGGTCTATGACCAGCACGAAACATTCGCACCATTGTTCTATCCTTCATTTGGTGATGAAGTGCGTGCAGCCGACGGAACCCCCGGACCCAAATACTGGCAGAACAGGGCTGATTACAAGATTGAAGCTGCTATCGACAATCTGAATCATGCCGTTTCGGGAAATGTTGTGATCTCTTATACCAACAACAGCCCCCAGGACCTGAACTTTGTATGGTTACAGCTCGATCAGAACATATACAGCCAGAAATCACGCGGCGTTGCAACTACTGCCACTTCCGGCGGTCGCTGGGCCAACCGCCAGGCTTTCGACGGTGGTTACAATATCGCTTCTGTAACCCTGATCCAGGATGGCAAAGAAACTGCCGCCAATTATACTGTTACTGATACAAGGATGCAGATCAGACTGCCAAAAGACCTGAAGTCCAAAGGTGGTGTTGTTCAGTTCAGGATCAATTATGCTTTCCAGATCCCTGAGTATGGTACTGACCGTATGGGAAGACTCAACACAAAGAATGGCTGGATCTATGAGATCGCTCAATGGTTTCCCCGTCTTTGCGTATACGATAATGTGAACGGATGGAATACCCTGCCTTACCTCGGTCAGGGAGAGTTTTACCTGGAGTATGGCGATATCACTTACAATATCACTGCTCCTGCAGAGATGGTAGTGGTGGGATCCGGTGAACTGCTCAATCCCAAAGAAGTGCTCACGGCAGATCAGCAGAAACGTTGGGCTGAAGCTACCAACAGCGACAAGACTGTGATGCTGCGTACAGCTGCTGAAGCAGGCAAGGGCGGAAAGGCATCCGGTAAAAATCTTACCTGGAAATTCAAGTGCACCAACACGCGCGACGTGGCCTGGGCTGCATCTGAAGCATTCATCTGGGATGCTGCAAGGATCAACCTGCCTGGCGGAAAGAAATCACTCGCCATGAGTGTATATCCTGTAGAAAGTGATGGCAACAATGCCTGGGGCCGTTCTACTGAATATGTAAAAGGATGTATCGAATTCTATTCCAAATATCTCTACCCTTACACTTACCCGATGGCTGTGAACGTGGCCGGTATTGTAGGCGGTATGGAATATCCCGGTATCGTTTTCTGTTCTTCACGTGCACAGAAAAATGGTCTCTGGGGTGTAACCAACCACGAGTTTGGTCACAACTGGTTCCCGATGATCGTGGGTAGTGATGAGCGCCGCTTCCCCTGGATGGATGAGGGTTTCAACACTTTCATCAACGGCCTCGCCGATGCTGATTTCAACAATGGCGAATACAATGGCAACCGTGCTATCAATCCGGAAGCAGCTGCCGGATCATTCTTCGGAGACAGGTCTGAGTCAATCCTCACTGTTCCCGATGTAACGCAACAATTCAATCTGGGTACAGTAGCTTACTATAAACCTGGTTTTGGATTGAAGCTGCTGCGCGAGAACATCCTCGGACCTGAGCGTTTTGATACTGCTTTCCGTTATTATGTACACAAATGGGCTTTCAAACATCCTACACCATGGGATTTCTTCCATTGCATGGAGAACGCTGCCGGTGAAAATCTGGAATGGTTCTGGCGTGGCTGGTTCATGAACAAATGGAAGATCGATCTGGCTGTTACTGATGTAGCTGCAATCCAGAACGATCCTTCAAAAGGAAGCACCATCACTGTTGCTACGCTGGAAAAACTGCCGATGCCGGTAACTATCGAGATAAAAGAAGCGAATGGTAAAACAGGCCGAATCACCCTGCCTGTGGAAGTGTGGCAGCATGGCGGCGTATGGAAATTCAACTATGCCTCTACAGATAAAGTAACCTCAGTAGTGGTGGATCCTGATAAGACCATCCCTGATGTGAATCTGAAGAACAATACCTGGACGGCTCAATAACCGGAGCATTCAGAAACTACTACAGGCCCGCATCACCGATGCGGGCTTTTTGTTGCATGTGCTTTGCGAAATATATACGGCTCAACCGGCAAATCGGGCGGTTCAGCGCCGCTGCCGGTTCTTGTATCCGTAATTCACAATTGTGGCTGTGACGGAAGAGTATTTTCAGTTGTCAATATTGGCAATCATCGAATCTTATTATGAAAAAGTTTTTTGTAGCAGTCAGTCTTTTGGGAATATTAAGTTGCAGTAAGAAGGGCGGTAGTCCGGAGGACCCCGGTGGGAATCCGAATCCCAACCCCGATCCCGGTAACAATACCGAGTTGACCATTACCACTATTACTCCTAATAGTGCAGATAGAGTGCCGGTTACTATTACAGGTACGGGGTTCAATACAACACCCGCTCAGAATACGGTGCATTTCAGCGGACTGCCTGGTATTGTTACCGCTGCCACTGCCACTACGCTCACGGTGACTTTGCCTGATAACCTCAATGCCGGTGATCATGATGTAAGAGTAGGAGCAAAAGGAAAGAATGTTACCAAAGTGAAAGGTTTTCACCTGATGGGGTGGGTGGTAAGTAATTTTGCAGGTGTTGGTCCAACAGGTACCGGCCAGAATGACGGAGCGGCCGATGTGGCCACCTTTGCGCAGCCTGTTGGGATGGTGACAGACAATAACGGAAATTTCTATGTGGCTGACCAGCACAGGATCCGTAAGGTAACACCACAAGGTGTTGTAAGTACTCTTGCAGGAAGTACTGCAGGTTTTGCTGACCTGAATGGTACAAATGCAAGATTCAGATTTTTGATGTCACTGGCTATCGATAATGCAGGCAATCTTTACGTAGCCGATAATTTCAATCATGCCATCAGGAAGATCGCTCCCAATGGCGATGTAACAACGGTTGCCGGAAAGGCCCAGGTGGCTGGTAGTGATGATGGTGTTGGAGAAGATGCCAGGTTTACTTTCCCCTATGGCGTGGCAGTTGATCCTACCAATAGATTTCTGTATGTGGGAGACAATGGCAATGATGTAATTCGCAAGATTGAGCTGGATACCCGCAGAGTTACTACGGTTGCGGGAAATGGTACACGCACACGTGCAGATGGGAACGGGCTTCTGGCTGGGATTCCAGGCCCTGGTAATCTGGCCTTTGATGCGGATGGTAATCTCATCATCACGGAGAAAGGAGCAGGCATGCTGAGGAAGATGGCTGCTAACGGTGATGTTACAACGATAGGTGGTTTCAACGCACAGCAGGATGTGAACATCATGCCTACACACATCGCATTCGACCAATTAAAGAATATGTATGTTTCATTCAGTGGGGCAAGAGAGATCAGAAAATATGCAACTGATGGCAGTGCTGCTGTTTTCGCCGGCGCATGGGTAGGGCCTGATGAAGAATTCGGGGCTGCAAATGTAGTGCAGTTCGGTAGCCCGGCAGGAATTGTGCTGAAAACGGATGGTCTGGGCAACAGAGTTATTTATGTTGCAGACACTAATAAAAAGAGGATCAAAAAGATCTCCTGGAATTAATTTCTCAGTCGGGACGGTAAAGGCGAGGGATCTGCATTGGCAGATCCCTTTTTTTATACAAGTGAAGGAGTAGATTAAAAAGTGTAGGACAAGCCTCCACTGATCACCACCAGTTTTGCATTCTGTGCGGCAATGGGATTATCGATCCCTCTCGCATACCTGATATCCAGGCCCAGTCCGTTCTTTAGCCTGTACCCGCATCCAATGGCGATAGTGGTACTGGCTTTTCCCAACTGCTTGTCCGCTTCCACTTCTTCTTCCTGGTCAATCAACGTTACTTTGTGGTTCACCAGAAAACCCAACTGGGGACCTGCTTCCACATGAAAGCCGCTGTTATGTTTGTATTGTAATAAAATAGGCACCCGCAGATAATTCAACTCCATTTCAATTACGTTCGTTTTGGTGCCTTCACCTGAATACAAAAATTCAGATTGAATGGAGAATGATTTGGAGACCGGGAAGAGCGCGATGCCGCCAGCATAAAATGATTGCCTGCTGGAAATGGTGGCAGATTCAATGTTTGAATTCAGGTTGGAGGAGCTGATGCCGGCTTTGAGGCCGAATTGAACATTATCCTGAGCCATCGCTGTGATGGATAAGGTGAATAACCACAAGATGATTGCAATGCCTTTCATGATTTACCGGTTTATGATCTGAACTATTTTTTTCTGCCTTCCAATGTGTAGAAGAGTCCAACGCTTATGCAATTCAGCTTTGATTTTATCTCATTTCCGATATTGGTGAGGCCTGGAGAATAACGGAAATTTGCACCGAAGCCTTTTGCATGCCTGTATCCGAAACCCATGATCAGTGCTGTGTTGAATTGTTCCAGCTCAGGGAGATCCGTTTTGATATCCTCATCGATACTCTCTGCTGTGCCTTTCACGTTTATACCTACCTGCGCACCGAGCTCAGCATAAACACCACTCTGGTGGCGCGCCTGAAATGTAAAGGGGATCCTTGCGTAGTCGAAATTGTAAACCATGCCAGGTCCTCTGAAGCCTTCTTTTGAATACAAAAGTTCAGGCTGGAATGCAATCACTTTTGATAGAGGGAATGAAGCCTGTAATCCTGCATACCAGGAGTTGAGGTTATACATGTATCCTGCTCCGTTGCCGGTGAGTACAGATACGTTCAGGCCTGCTTTTGCCCCATACTGCACATTCATGGATTGGCCAATGGAAGAAAATGAAATGATAGTGAACAGTGTTGCAATGATTGTTTGTTTCATCGGTAATTAGTTTTCAATTGATGAAGCAAAAATGCGATGAAGAAAATCTTGATTTTAGCAGCACTTAACGGATGCGCAAATCTGTTTAACGGTTAAACCGTATTAATAATTTGGTAATGCGCAAAGCCCGTTGCTGTATTTCATTTTTCCATTTTTTTGTGAAAATTATTTGTCGATTGATAAAAAGATTTACTTTTAACCAATTCTCTATTGTTTAAACGATTAAACACGATTGCTGATCGCTTATTCGAATCCATATGACTGCTATAATGAAATTTTCAGGCATCATTGCCACGCTTTTTTTGACCTTCAGTTGTTCAAAAAGCAAAAACAATAATCCGGATAATTCAAATCCCGGATCCACTAACCCTCCTGTAACTACAGCAGATAATCGTGTAGTTGCACACAGAGGGGCTTACAAAGAATTCAGCATTCCCGAAAATTCCATCGCCTCACTTGAGAAAGCAATTGAAATCAATTGCTATGCATCTGAATGTGATCTGGCAATGACCAAAGACAAACAGGTTGTGATCTGGCATGATGAGAAGATCGGTGGACAATACATGAAGGATCTCAATTATGCAGATCTGGCAACTTCAACGCTTTCAAATGGAGAAAAAATCCCGACACTTTCCGCTTATCTCGATAAAGTAATTGCCAGTAAGAAGATCATTTTGTGGATGGACGTGAAGTCTCTCTCTGATGCCGCTGGTGGCAACGAGTGGAGCAGCCAGACGGCCGAAACTGCTGCGGCGCTAATTCGCAGTAAGAAAGCAGAGAAACAGGTCACCTTTATCGTAGGCAGAAAAGCTGTGCTCGACAGAAGCCTCCTGGCTGCAAAAGGCGATTGGCCCTGTGGCTACATGAATACAGAGTATACGCCGGCGCAATTTGCTTCTGCCGGTTATACCTGGGCAAACTTCGATTATTCAAAATTCTACACCAATAGTTCCAGTCAGAATGCCGGCCTCATTGCGGATTATAAAGCAAAGCAGGTTAAAGTGACGGTTTATACAGTGGATGATGATGACGCGATGAACTGGTTCGCAGGAAATAACAATATAGACGCGATCTCAACAAATTATCCTTTCAAATTGCTGCAGAAGGTTAAGAAGTAGTTTTCAGAGAAAGGCTTTCCTGATCCTATACCTTATCGTATCGCTTTGATCTCCGGAATTTAATCGTTTAAATGGTCCGGGCCAGGCAAACCATGCATATTCATTTTACTTGTCATAAACTCATTCAAAGTGAGAAGAAAAGTTTCACTGAAAGACATTGCAAAACAGCTGAGCGTATCAACTGCGCTCGTCTCTTACGTACTGAACGATAAGTTCACTGACCGGATCCATCCGGAAACAGCCAGAAAGATCAAGAATCTGGCACAGGAACTTCAGTACCATCCCAATCAGATCGCAAAAAGCCTGAAGAGTAATCAAACACTCACTATCGGGCTGATCATTGCCGATATCTCCAACCTGTTCTACTCGTCAATGGCACGCGTAATTGAAGATGCGGCCAATGCATATAAGTACAATGTGATCTTCGGCAGTGCCGATGAAAGGCCTGAAAAGTTCAGGGAACTGGTGCAGGTCTTTGAAAGCAGGCAGGTTGATGGTATCATACTGGCGGCTCCGGCTGGTTCTGAAGAAATGCTGGAATACCTGCAAAGAAGGAATATGCCTTTTGTATTGATCGACCGCGACTTTCCCGAACTGCACGATATCAATTCAATAACCATCGATAATTATGAAGCCTCCTTTAATGTAGTAGCCCATCTTAAAAAGGGCGGTTTCAAAAAACCAGTGATGATCGCACTTGCATCGGAGCTGCATCATCTCCGGGAACGGAATCGCGGATTCAGGGAAGCCGCCACCAAACTCATGAACATTAAACAACCCGCAGTGATTGAAGTGGATGAAGATACCCTTCATGGAAAAATGGAAACACTGGTGCTGGAGCTGCTTAAAGGAAAGGAGAAATATGATGCAGTATATTTTTCCACCAGTAAGATAGCGGTTGATGGACTGGTGGCACTCTCAAGGCATAAAGTAAAGGTGCCCGGACAGATGGGAGTTGTGTGTTTTGATCAGGCTGAAGCATATAACATTTTCAATACCAGCATTACCTATGTAGCACAACCTCTTACTGAGATAGGAGGAAAAGCTGTGGAATTTCTGCTGAAGCGGATGAAAGAAAATATTCCTTCCAGACGCCTCGTGCTGAACACTACATTGGTGGCAGGCAACTCCAGTAGTTTAAAAACCAAATGATGAATAATATACTTAAAAAATTACCCCCCTACATTCATTATGAAAAGTAAAAGAAATACAATCCTGCAGGTGGCTTCTTACCAGGCCCTGCTATTGATATTGCTTTGCCATAAAGCAATAGGCGCAGCGCCTCCTGCCGCTGCATACAAAATTGCAAATGATCCTGCACCGGCATTCTCCGGTAACCCGTTCCAGCAAAACCAGGTAACCGGTGTTGTAGTGGATGCTTCCGGAAACCCTGTACCGAATGTGACCATTTACTTTAAAAGTAATCCTCAGAAGCAGTTCATGGCGAATGAGGCTGGTGTTTTTACAGCCACGCTCACACAGGAAAATGATGTGCTGGTATTCGAATCTGTGAACTATGTGAAAAAAGAAGTGAAAGTTTCAGCCAATTCCAAAATTATCAAAGTTACAATGGACCTGAAAGATAAGTCCATGGATGAAGTAGTGGTGATCGGTTACGGAACGCAGGAGCGAAAAAAGGTAACTTCCTCCGTTTCAAAACTCGATGGCAAAAAACTGGAGAGCCTGCCTGTGAATTCGGTAGGCGATGGCCTGAAAGGTAAAGTGGCAGGTCTGCGTGTTTACACTACCGATAATCAACCTGGTGAAAACCCCACATTCCGTATCAGGGGAGGCTCTTCCGTGAACAAGAGCGATGCGCCTATCATTATTGTTGATGGAATTGTAAGGGATCTGTCTGGTATTAATCCTAACGATATAGAATCTATTGAAGTACTGAAAGATGCTGCCGCTGCTGCTATTTACGGAGCACGCGCATCCAACGGGATTGTATTGATCACTACCAAGAAGGGGTCCAACAGAAAGCCTTCTATACTCTTCGAAGCCAGTGGGGCCGAACAATCACCCGCACAATCCTTCGATCTGATGAATGCCCGTGATTATCTGTTTTATATGAGATCGGCTATTGCAGAAGGTAAATTCCCTGCCCGGAATTTCTCCAATGGTTTCTCCACCAGCTCTGCCAATACAGATGCCAGCATGTGGACACCCCGTTACCTGGGTAATGGAGAATCAGTTCCGGAAGGATGGCAGTCGATGACCGATCCGATAGATAATTCAAAAACACTGATCTTCCAGGATGTGGATTACCAGAAGCGATTCTTCAGGAATTCTCAATGGCAGAATTATTATGTTGGTGTGAATGGCGGCAATGATCAGGTGAAATATTCTGCGTCTGCCGGTTACGTGAAAGATGGCGGTATAGGGATCAATACTGCATATGACCGCTTCACCATGCGTGGTCTGGTGGATTTCAGGATAACCGATAAACTCACCTTCACCGGTAACTATGATATGGCACGCACCAACCTGGAGGACTTCCCTGAGAACAAAAGGGATGTTGTACAAAGAGGGTTGAGCACTCCCAATACACACCGGTTGTACAATACAGTAACAGGCCTTCCTGAAAAGGGATACAATGGCGCCACACCCACTCCTGACTGGTATGATTATTACTATGACAGGGGGCAGATCACCAAAAGGAATACCGTGTCCGGTAAACTGAAGTACCAGCACAGCAAGGATCTTTCCTTCACAACCATGCTTACTAACTTCAACCGCCATACCCGCGGAAGCAGTTTTATCAAAGCCAATGAATACAATGGCTTGCGTAATACTTCAGAGTCTTTCAGCGAAACACAGCGACTGAACTGGCAGGCATTTGGTAATTACATGAAGTCGATCGGAGATCATGATTTTGATGTAACGCTGGGAACAGAGTACATGCGCGATGACCTGAACGGTTTCGACGCATCAGTTACCGGGGCTTCAACAGACAATGTGCCTACACTTTCTGCAGGGTCCATTCCAGGAAATCCCACCAGTTCCAAAACACGCGAAGTGCTGATCAGTTATTTCGGCCGTGTTAACTATAGTTACCTTGACAGGTACCTGCTTGGTTTCACTATGCGTACCGACGGTTCATCCAAATTCTCGAAGACAAATCGTTGGGGGTATTTCCCCGGTGTATCTGCGGGATGGATCGTATCTGAAGAGAAGTTCTGGAAAGCATCCGACTGGTTCAGCACCCTCAAAGTAAGAGGCAGTTATGGGCTTACAGGTAATAATGCTATCGGATTATTTGCAACAGGTGGTTCGTACAGCACCAGTGGAAAGTACAATAACGCGGCAAGTATCATCACCAATGTAATGCCCAATGAAGCACTCAGATGGGAGAGCACCAGGCAGCTGGATATCGGCGTGAATGCAGGCTTCCTCAATAACAGGATCCAGTTCAGTGTTGATTACTTCAACAAGATCACCAATGATCTCCTGTTCGATGTACCCCTTCCCAATACTACCGGCTATGCCACTGTAGAAAAGAATATCGGTAAGGTGAAATTCTATGGACTTGATTTCCAGATTTCTTCCACCAATATCAGAAATAAAAATTTCAGCTGGACCACCGATTTTACTTATAGCTATATCATGAACAAAGTGCTGAAGCTTCCTGAAAACGGACGTGCCGGCAACCGCATCGGTGGCATATTGCTGCCAGATGGTTCAGGATTCGGCGGCATTGCAGAAGGAGAAAGATTGTACCGCATCTACGGTTATGTGGTTGACAGGATCCTGGAAACCCAGGCCGAAGCCAATGCTGCCATGTATGACGCCAACTCAAACGGCTTCAGTTATACGGATGGAAAAACAATTGCCGGTCGCAAGAATGTTGGTGACTACGAATGGGTCAACAGGCCAGGCAGCTCATTGCGCAATGGCGAAGACCAGATCAACTCTGAAGACCAGTTCCTGCTGGGTTATACCATCCCGCATACTACCGGTGGTATTACCAATACCTTTACTTATAAGAATTTTACCCTGAACGTTTTCATGGATTATGCACTGGGACATACAGTTCAGAATTATCTCCAGGAAAGATATTTCATGGGCACCTTCAACTACAATTATAACCTTACCAATGAAGTGAAGAAAGCCTGGACCAAACCAGGTGATAAAACCCCTTATGCCAAATTCTTTGCAAATGATGCGGATGATGGCAGCCGTAACTACTCCAGGGTACAGAATGTATTCAGCGAAAAAGGAGATTTCCTTTGTCTCAGGGAAGTAACCCTCGCATACAATCTTCCGGCTGGTCTGTTACAGAAAGCGAAGATCAAAAACCTGACCGTGTATGTTTCAGGTAACAACCTCTACTACTTCACTGCCGTGAATGGTGTGTCTCCCGAAAGAGGAACAGGTTCTACCTATGATACTGATTATAACCCTTACCCGGCTACAAGAAGAATGGCTGCCGGCATCAAACTCACTTTGTAATCAAATAAAGACGCTGAAATGA
Organism: Pseudobacter sp.; assembly: GCF_051955275.1. Taxonomy (NCBI): domain Bacteria; kingdom Pseudomonadati; phylum Bacteroidota; class Chitinophagia; order Chitinophagales; family Chitinophagaceae; genus Pseudobacter; species Pseudobacter sp. The sequence goes on from NZ_JBQCGW010000132.1 coordinate 13,313, forward strand.
AAACCAGATATATATTACCGGTATTGGCGGCATTCTTTCTGTCCGCCTGCCATAAAGATCTAGATGTAATTCAAACAGACCAGATCTCTGCCAATGGGATGTGGAGAACTGAAGGAGATGCCACTTCCGCCATGTATGGCACGCATCAGCTGATGCGCGCTGCCTTCAACCAGGGACTTGTTTACTGGGGCGAATACAGGACGGGCCTCTGGGGACCAGGCAATCACAAGGGATTATCTCAGACAGCAAGGGACCAGGTGTATCAAAGCACCATGCCCAATACACATGCCAATGCGGACTGGGAGGCCATTTACAAGACCATCAACAATGCCAATCTTGTTCTTAAATACACGCCCAATATCAATTTTGCTTCTGCCGATAAAAAGAAAGAAGTGCTGGCAAATGCATATTATGTAAGGGCGCTCTGTTATTACTGGATTGCCAGGATCTGGGGCGATGCACCTTTAGTGCTGGAAGGATTTGAATCCACAGCCCAGAATCTGCTGCCATCACGCTCTTCAGCTGCTGATATCCTTGCACAGGTAGAACAGGATATCGATGCAGGCATTGATAATATGCCCCCTGCCGTTACTGCAAAGAAAACCGCTTCTCTCTCTGCCCTGCAAATATTGAAAGCTGACCTCTCCCTGTGGATGTATAAAGTGCGCAATGCAGGTGATGCTTACCTGGATAAAGCGGAACAGGCTGTAACGTCCGTGCTTGGAAATACTGCGCTGGCGCTTGAAACGGATTACGACAAAATATTTGCCACAGCATCAGAGTCCGGTAAAGAAGTGATCTACTCCTGGAACTATGCGCAGGATGAATATACGGGAGGTTACGCAGCAGATTACCAGTTCAATTCAGCCACTGTTTCTCCGGCATATCATTTCAATCCGGTTGTTGTAGGGCCAAACCAGCAATGGTGTTTTTACACGGATGAATATGTAACTGTGCTTACGGAGAATACAGCTGACAAAAGGCTGCTCACCAACTACCAGGTATTTTATGATAACCTGATGAACCAGACCTTCCATTTCACCAACAAATACAAAGGCACCTGGCTCAACAGAACTTTGATCCTGGATGCAGATATCGTGGTTTACCGCCTGGCTGATGCCTGTATGTTTGACGCAGAAATAAAGTATTTCAGGAACAATGCACCCGGAGCCATTCAGGCATTGAATAAGCTGGTGAAACGTGCTTATGGGGTAGATAATTATTATTCCGCCACATCCACACTTCCACAGGTGCACGCTATCATTGTGAAAGAGAGAATGAAAGAATTCCCTGCAGAAGGAAAGTTATGGTGGGATTTTATCCGCCTGGGAGTGGCATTTGATATGAACCCTTACCTGGCTGCCAAACAAAATCAGCAGAACATCCTGCTCTGGCCGATCAGTGATGACAGCATCAATGATAATCCTAATCTTGGTGGCCAAACACCAGGCTGGCAATAACCCGATCAGATCATTCAACATAGATATACTCATGAAATCAATTACTAAATACTGTCTGGCGCTTTTTGTGCTGATAGCCGCTATGGTGGTGAACCAGGCCTGTAACAAAATAGACCAGAATGATGAATATAATTATGTTCAGTCCGACCGTATCGGCTTACTGAATACCAACCTGAACCTGCAGGTTGAAGGTGGTTCTGCATCGAATATAGTAGCGCTGACGGGCAGTTACAGCAACTGGACGGTTACCTCTTCCGATAGCTGGCTCACAGTTGAGAAAAGCACTACCACTGAAAACGGAAAAGAAGAACCAACCATAAAAGTAACCGCCGCACCCAATGATGGCTATACGAGGAAAGCAACGGTAACAGTGAGCCTGCAAACAGGTGATAAAACTGTTACCAAAGCTTTCACTGTAACACAGGGCACCAGCCTGGCGGACCCGGCGGTAACGTTGTCTGCTGGAACACTCAATTTTGCAGCTGTTTCCGAGGTTAAGTCTGTAACCCTCACTACCAATCAGAGTGTATGGGAAGCAACCAGCACTGCCGCCTGGTTCACTATTTCAAAGTCAGGGAATACACTATCCATCAATGTTACAGCCAATGCATCCACTGCGGCCCGCGAAGCAACTGTGGAAGTGGTGGCAGGAACGGCTCCCAATACGGCAAAGGCTACTTTGCGCGTAGTGCAGGCAAAACCTGATGATGGTAACAATATCACGGTCAGTGGTATCGAGCTGATAAAAGTAACCGGCGGAGACTTCATGATGGGAGCCCAGAATACAGATCCAACCGGCGCCAACTATGGTGTGATTGCAACCGGTTCTGGTTTCAATGCCAACCAGGGGCCGATTCACAAAGTAACGCTCTCTGACTTTTATATAGGCAAGTTCCTCATCACGCAGGCGCAGTGGCTGGATGTAATGAGCTCCAATCCTTCCAAAAATGTGGGTAGTAACAATCCCGTGGAATATGTTGACTGGAATATGGCTTCCGAGTTTGTAACAAAACTCAGCCAGAAAACAGGAAAAACATTCAGGCTTCCTACTGAAGCGGAGTGGGAGTATGCGGCACGTGGTGGCAGCAAAAGCAATGGCTACGTGTTTGCCGGTGGAAATGTCAGCGCCACAGTAGCCAATTTTGTGGCTTCAACAGCGGATCGCGACAATAGCAGGACCACTCCTGGCGGAACTTTCCTGCCAAACGAACTGGGCATCTATGATATGAGTGGTAACCTCTATCAGTGGTGCAGCGATTACTTCGGCAGTTACACTGCCGGGGACAAGGTTAATCCAACAGGACCAGCTACCGGAACCAACAGGTGTATGAGAGGCGGAAGCTGGTGGCACCTGCAGACGTCGGTCTATTACCGTGGAAATAATGCACCCACTTATACAGGAACTCATGCCAATGCGGGCCTCACCGGATTCCGCGTGGTTTATATTCCATAAATGATAAACATGAAACCATTACCAATACTGATCGTAGCCTGCATCATTTCGATGCAGGCTTTCGCACAATTCAGCTATAACGGTGTTGTAGCTCATCGCTGCGGGATCTATGATGACAGTACAAAGCCGGAGAACTCGATAGCTGCTTTACGGGAAGCCATGCAACTGGATTGTTATGCTGCCGAAATGGATGTGCATCTCACAAAAGATCTTGTTCCTGTAGTATTACATGATCATGATATCAATGGCCTGGATGTGGAGAAAACAGATTTCAAAGAACTGTCGGCCTTGCGTCTTTCCAATGGAGAATCCATTCCCACACTTGATCAGTTTGTCAAAGAGACCCTGAAGCATCCACGGATCAAACTCTGGCTTGATCTGAAAAGGTCCAGGATCAGCAAGGCCAGGGATGTTTTACTGGCTGAATTTGTTGCGGATGTGATTGAAATCAACCATGCTGCCGGAAGAATGGAAGCCATCACGCCTTCGTTTGATGCCTTGATAAAACTGAAGATGCGTATACCCGCCATGAAATTGTATTACATTGGTGTGGATAAAACACCCGAAACCCTCCGCTACCTGGGTATCGATGGCGTGAATCTGCAACACGAACGTTACGGTAAAGAATACAACATTACAGAAGCGCAGCAACAGGGGCTGCTTACCGGTTCATATGTAGTGGATGATCCAAAAGAAATGGTACGTCAGTTGGATCTTGGCGTGCAATTCATCACCACCAACAAACCTGCCTTGCTTAAAGAAGTTTTGAAAACCTATAAAAAAAGTCTGAGTAAATGAGAACATTGACTGTTACGCTGCTTGCTGCTCTTGTTTTCCTGCTGCCTGCCTGTATCCCCAAAGACAAAAGACAGGCCGATGCAGTAATTATTAAAAAAGAAGGGTATGCCAGTACTACAGATCTGTCGGCCATTACCGTTGGTTATTGCACGCCAACGCTGGATGCGCCCTTCTATGTGGCCCTGGAAAGATCCGTGAAAGACAAGGTGGAAAGTTATGGCATGAAATACATTTCAACAGACGGCCAGGCAGATATCGCCAAACAGGTGATGGCTGTGGAGGATCTGCTCACCAAAGGAGTGAATGTACTGATCATAAACCCGATCGATCCCAAAGCACTGGTGCCAGTAGTGAAAGCTGCCAAACAGCAGGGGGTGCTGGTGTTTGTAGTAGACAGCTATATCGATGATGAAGCTCCTTACGAAGCTGCTGTTTTTGCAGATAATGAAAAGAATGGTGAGATCCTCGGAGAATGGGTGGTTGGAAATTTCAAACAGAAAGAAATGAATATTGCCATCATCAGTGGTAACCAGGGTAATCCGGTCGGCCGTGAAAAAAGACTTGGCTTTATCAAGGGCATTGCCGATGCGCAACTCCACGGTACCAGCAAGGTTAATTTCAAAGTGCTTGCCCAGGGCTGGGGCGGATGGAACAATAATGGCGGGCTGAAAGCGATGGAAGATATTCTGGTAGCGCATCCTGGAGTGAACATGTTGCTGGCGGAGAATGATGCCATGGCGATGGGAGCTTTGAAAGCGATCCGGGAAATGGGACTGCAGGATAAGATAACCATTCTGGGATACGATGCGCAGAAAGAAGCCCTGCAACTGATCATGTCAGGCAACTACGCAGCTACAGCACAGAACAGTCCTGCTATTCTGGGACGAACCATTGTGGAAGTAGTAGCCAGAAAACTCAATAAGGATGAAACGCTGAAAAAAGTGAATTATACTCCTTCTGTGCTGATAGATAAATCGAATGTGAGTTTGTTCTATGATCCCAACGCATTATTCTGATCCAACACTGAACTTACTGCTATGATTGAAATCAAAAATGTATCCAAGTCTTACGGAGGTGTGCAATCACTGAAGGATGTGAACCTGCAGGTGAAGCGCGGAGAGATCCATGCGATCCTTGGGGAGAACGGGGCCGGTAAATCCACACTCATGAAAATCATTGCAGGCGCTATTGAAAGAAATGGCGGCACCATGAGCATGGACGGTACTCCCGTGGAATTTCAGAATACACAGGCAGCAAAGAACGCTGGTATCGGAATCATCTACCAGGAATTCTCCCTGGTGCCAGCCCTTTCGGTAGCTGAAAATATCTTTCTGCATAAGCTTGCCGGTAAAAGAATCATCAACTGGAATGAACTGTATCAGTCAGCTGATAAACTCATAAAAAATTTAGGTTTTAATTTGAACGTTAAGTCGCCTGTCAGTGAATTGAGCATTTCACAGCAACAGGTAGTTGAAATTTCCAAAGCACTCACGGAGGAGGTTCGTTTACTTATCCTTGATGAGCCGTCGGCGGTTCTGGGACCTGCCGAAACACATAAGTTGTTTGCAACATTGCGTGCATTGCGGGATAAAGGCGTGGCCATCATTTATATTTCCCATCACCTGGAGGAGCTATTCGAGCTCTGTGATCGTATCACTGTTCTGAAAGACGGAGTTACTGTCAAAACTTTTGAAACAGGTACAACCAGCAAGGATGAACTGGTGCAGGCCATGCTGGGAAGAAGTCTGAAAGCGATGTTCCCTGACAGGAGCCTGCAGCCCGTCAATTTAAACGGCAGAACTTATTACCTGGACAATATTTCAGTACTTGGGCAGCCGGCTTTCTCTTTACACGTAAAAGCCGGAGAGATACTGGGTATCGGAGGCCTGGTAGGAAGTGGCAGAACGGAATTGCTTCGTGCTGTTTTTGGTGCTGACAGTGATTCAGCAAAAAAGATCCGCTGTGATCAACAGGAGCTGACAATCAATTCTCCGAAAGAAGCAGTTGCAGCAGGTATTGGCATGGTGCCGGAAGATCGTAAACACCATGGCGGGTTGCTGAATATTTCCATACTTGAAAACATATCCATCACCAATTATAAAAAGGTTAAGGGCATGTTTGGGTTCATCAACCGCAGAAAGGAAGAGGAAATTGCGGCTTCATTCAGAAAGCGGCTCAATATCAAACTTTCTTCTCTACATGATCCGCTCAGTTCTCTGAGTGGGGGCAACCAGCAAAAGGTGATCCTTGCCAAATGGCTGAATATCGATGCCGGGTTGCTGCTGATTGATGAACCTACAAGAGGCGTGGATGTGGGCGCCCGTTCCGAGATCTACCAGATCATACATGAGCTGTCTGCATCAGGCCTTGCCATCATCATGGTGTCTTCAGACCGGGAAGAACTGATGGGGCTGTCGGACAGGATAATGGTGATGAAGAGTGGAAAGGTGCAGGGTGTGCTGGGGCGGCCAGATTTTTCCGAGGAAAGTTTTTTAAGATTAGCTATTGGAGCTACTAACGATCAAAACAAAGGATAATGAAACCAAGTATCAAGCGTTGGCTGATTGAGAACAATACACTGATAATATTTGTGCTGATGGTAGTGCTGTCTGCCATCATTTCCGATTCTTTTTTTACAGGCAATAATATCTCGAACCTGCTTCGTCAGACAGCTCCCGTAGGATTGATCAGCTTTGGTATGTTGCTGGTGATCCTCACTGGCGGGATCGATCTGTCGGTAGGCTCAGTGGTAGCTGCCATTGGAGTGAGTTTCGCGTTATTGTCGCACCAGGTCTACTTCCCATGGGCCGTGATCCTCTCTGTTCTCATAGGGGCGGGTATTGGAATTATCTCCGGCTACCTGGTGGCCTGGCAGCGTGTAGCGCCATTCATTGCCACCCTGGCCATGATGACGATCGTGCGGGGAACGGGATACCTGATCTCTAAGGGTTCTCCGGTAACGGTGGGTGAATATTCAAAGTCCATCCTTCAGTTCGGTAGTGGCGATCTGCTGGGTATCCCCTATGCAGCGATCCTGCTGTTCATGGTTTTCGGGATCGTATACCTGATGCTTAAATACAATGCATTCGGCAGGATGCTGATTGCCATCGGCAGCAATGAAGAGGCGGTAAGGCTAAGTGGAATTTCAGTAAAGAAGTACAAGTTCTGGGTGTATGTGATCATTGCTGTATTCTCTGCTATTGCGGCACTGCTGATGGTATCCCGCACGGGTGTGGGTACGCCCAATATCGGAGTGGGTATGGAACTGGATGTGATTGCAGTGGTGGTGATCGGCGGCGCCAGTCTCTCCGGTGGTAAAGGTTCTGTAGTGAATACCCTTCTTGGCGCACTCATTCTGGCTATGATCGGGAATGTGATGAACCTGCTGGACATTGCCAGCTACCTGCAACAGGTGATCAAAGGTGTGATCATTCTCATGGCCGTGATCTTTCAACGTTATCAAAAAAAATAAGCTGCAATGTTTTTGAATAAAGAAACTGTTACAACATTACCTGCTGCTGTGATCACTGGTAAGGGCCGGAACCGTGGCGCAGGATCGATCGTTCATTTTGGTGTGGGCGGATTCCATCGTTCTCACCAGGCCTGGGCCATTCAGCAGTTGATCGGATTGGATCCTGCATTGAATTCTACATGGAATATCTGTGGCGTATGCATAATGCCGCAGGATAAAATTTTTGTTGAGAAAATGAAGAAGCAGGACCTGCTCTATTCCCTTCGCATTTGCGCTTCCGGAGAAAAGGAAGAAGTGATGGTGATAGATGCGATCACGGAATTATTGTTCGGTCCGGAAGAAACAGAAAAGGTGATCAGCAGGATCGCTGATGCCAATACCAGCCTGGTTACTTTCACTATTACGGAAGGCGGCTACAATATCGATGAAGCCACTGGCGAATTCGATCTGAAACATGTGGATATTCAGCATGACCTGCAGTCTGGTAATTTACCTAAAACAGTTTTCGGTTATCTCGCTGCCGGCCTGAAGCAGCGGTACGTAAATGGCGGAGCCCCCCTGACCTTACTTTCCTGCGATAATATACAGGGAAATGGCGATGTGCTGAAGCTTGCCCTTTATAGTTTTGTTCGCGCATATCATCCGGCATTGATTGAGTACCTGGATAAACAGGTTGCTTTCCCCAATAGTATGGTGGACCGCATCACGCCGGTAACACAGCCTGCGGACCGGGCATCCCTGCTGGAAAAATATGGCTATGAGGACGAATGTCTGGTAGTTTGTGAACCTTTCTTTCAATGGGTGATAGAAAAGCATACGGCGCCTGGTTTTCCTCCATTGGAACAAGCAGGGGTGGATTTGGTGTCAGATGTAAGGGCCTACGAAAGCATGAAGCTGCGTATCCTGAATGGAGGACATAGTCTTACCGGGTTGATCGGAAAAGCCATGGGGTATAATTATATCCATGATGCAATAACCGACAAAAATATTTCAACATTGTTCGATCTGTACAATGAAAAGGAAGTGCATCTGTCGCTGGAAGCTTTGCCGGGAGTGGATTATAAGGTATATGCAAATCAGGTGAAACACCGGTTTGGCAACGCCATGATCAATGACAGCACAGACAGGATCATCTCAGGATCCACTGCCAAGATCCCCAAGTTTGTATTGCCGGTGATCAACTGGCAGATCGCTAATGGTATCAGGCCGGTGACCGGTGCATTGATCGTAGCAGCCTGGTGGTTTTATCTGGATACACAGGTGATCAATGGGGGAATGATCAATGATCCGGCTGCGGAAGAATGGAGCAGTTTGTTTAAAACGCATGCAGATAATACGCTGGCAGCATTTCTCGACAGACAGGATGTATTTGGAGATCTCTCATTGAGTGAGCCATTTCGTGATCAGGTGGCTGATTTTGCTGTATCGATCAGAAAGCATGATATGTTGTACGCCTGCGCGCAGGCCATTAAAAGTTTAGTGTAATGATGAATAATATAAGCGTTGTTTGTTTTGGAGAAATATTGTGGGACAATCTTCCGGAAGGCAGAAGGCTGGGCGGAGCGCCCCTGAATGTTTGTTATCACCTCACCAAATCCGGTATCGACAGTTCTATAATCAGCCAGGTAGGAAATGACCAGAATGGAAAAGATATCATCGGAGAATTGTATAAGCTGAGGATCAGTGCCACGTATTGCAATATCTCGGATCAAAAGCCCACATCTACAGTAGAAGTACATACTGTGGGCCAGCAGGTGTCTTACGAGATAGTGGAAAATGTTGCCTGGGATTTCATTGAATGGAATCCCGGGTTAGAGCAGTTGGTGAAAAACGCAGATGCATTGGTCTTCGGAAGTCTCGCCACCCGCTCGGAAGTATCCAGGTCAACATTGTTCCGCCTGATGGAAGTGAGCAGATTCCGGGTATTCGATATGAACCTCCGATCTCCATTTTATCAGAAGGAAGAGATATATCTGTTGCTGGAGAAAGCCAACCTGCTTAAACTGAATGAAGAAGAACTTGGCATCATCATGCAATGGCTGGGAGTGAATGAAAAGAATAAAAGAGAACAACTACAGTTCATAATACAACGATTTCCGAATATCAGAGAGATCATTCTTACCCTTGGAGCTGATGGCTCTGTATACAGTTCAGAGGCAGCGTTCATAGAACAGCAGGCGCATAAAGTGCAGGTAAAGGATACGGTGGGAAGCGGAGACTCTTTCCTGGCAGCCTTCCTGTCTAAGAAACTGAAAGGAAGAAATGTTGAAGAATCCCTGCAAAGCGCCAGCCTGCTCTCTGGATTTATTGCTACGCAGCATGGAGCCTGTCCTGTTTATGATGAACAGGATCTCCTGGCTTTCAAAAAATCACTTCAATTAATCAGGAACTAAAATATCAGATATGTTCAAAAAAATTCTGGCCGCCTGCCTGCTCCTGCAGTCTGCATCCGGCTTTGCTCAGGAAATGAAAAAGGTGGTCGCCAATAATTTCAAAGAGCTTCAGCAATATTTCAGGTACAGTGACGCTAAACCTGTAATCATCTCGGGGCATCGCGGGGGGATGCTGCCGCAATTCCCGGAGAACAGCATCGAAGCTATGGGAAAGACCCTGACCATTCTTCCTTCTTTCTTTGAGATAGATCCACGCCTTACAAAAGACAGTGTGATGGTGCTGATGCATGATGCTACACTTGACAGGACTACCACCATGAAAGGAAAGGTATCTGACTATACATATGCAGAATTACAGGCGGCGAGACTGAAAGACCGTGACGGGAACATCACGGAATTCAAGATCCCCACACTGGAGGAAGCATTGGAATGGGGAAAAGACAAAACCATCTTCAACCTGGATAACAAGGGAATTCCCTGGGTGAAGTATGTAGATCTGCTCAAGGATAAGAAATACCCTAATATTCTTCTCAGTGTGAGGTCCATGGAAGAAGCTTCTTTTTATTACAAGAATTTAAAGGAGGTGATGCTCTGTGTGGCTATTAAAAACCAGGCAGACCTGGATGCTTATATTAAAACAAAGATCCCGTTCAACAGGCTGGTAGCTTATGTAGGGTACACGATGGATCCGGCACATGAAAAAGTGTATCAGTATCTGCGCAGTAAGGGTGTGATGATCTTTATATCAATTCACCCTACTCAGGATAAGCGTAAAACGGATTTGGAGAAAGTGAAGGGTTATTCAGAAGAACTGATAAAACGTCCGGATATCATAGAGACCGATTACCCTGCGTTGTTTGTAAACGAAAAGAAATAAAGGGTTGTTCTGTTGGCAGGAGCCGGGAGCAGGAAATTGCTCCCGGTTTTTTTGTGCATGTAAATCCCCACCTTCTGAGCAGCCTGTTCCCGAAATTCAGGCATAACAATTGCCTTTATCCGCTATAAACCTGTCTCATATGGTACAGTTCCTTAATTCCCGAAGGGCATTTCTGAAGAGTGCCAGCTATAAGATCACTATGCTGACCCTGGGCTCCGGTGTGCTGCCTGTGCTGGCCGCAGAAGCTGAACCGCTGCTGGACCCGCTTCCGGAAAGTATTCTTGCAGAAGAGCCGCTGATCAAGCCAAAGCCTTTGGTGCAGAAGAAATTAGGGATCGCCCTGGTAGGACTCGGAGGTTATTCAGGCGGGCAATTGGCTCCGGCCTTGCAGGAGACTGAACATTGTTACCTGGCCGGCATCGTTACAGGTACTCCCCAGAAAGCGATCGACTGGAAAGCGAAATATAATATCCCCACCGGAAATATTTACGACTACAACAATTTCGATGAGATCAGTAAGAACCAAGACATCGATATTGTATACGTGGTATTGCCGAATGCATTGCATGCCGACTTTGTGGTCCGTGCCGCTAAAGCAGGCAAGCATGTGATCTGTGAAAAGCCGATGGCCGTTACGGTGGAAGATTGTGACCGCATGATCGCGGCCTGTGAAGAAGCAGGTAAAATGTTGTCCATAGGTTACCGCTTGCATTTTGAGCCATATAACAGGGAGATGATGAGACTGGGGCAGAAGGAAATTTTCGGAAAGATAAAAACCATAGAAGCATATGACGGTATGGGTGATACCAATGGCTGGAGGCTGGATAAAAAACTGGCAGGAGGCGGACCACTGATGGATGTGGGTATCTATTGTGTGCAGGCATGCCGGTATACCACCGGTATGGAACCAATTGCTGTTACTGCCATCGAAGGAATCAAGAAGAAACCGGAAAAATATAAGGATGTGGAAGAGTCGCTGAGTTGGACACTGGAATTTCCCGGCGGTATCATCGCCAATTGTAAAACCAGCTACACGCAGGACATGAACCTGCTGCGCATGAATGCTGAAAAAGGGTGGGCGCAATTGTCACCTGCTTATCCTTACAGAGGACAGGCAGGAGAAACTTCTGAAGGAAAAATGGATTTTCCCTCCGTGAACCAGCAGGCAAGGCAAATGGATGATTTTGCCATGGCCATTATGGAAGGAAGACCAACACCGGTACCCGGACAAATGGGAAGACAGGATGTGAAGATCTTGCAGGCTATCTACAAAGCAATGGAAACAAAACAACGTGTAGAGATCAAGTAAATTACATCGATGGTGCAGGCAGGTGCTGGTAATAATTAGGTAACCTTACTCAAAGCTGTGTTTATTCTACTTTTGCGGTGACCCCGCATGAAGGCAATAAATCATAATTCGTCAGATGAAGACCTGCTCTTACAATGGCAGCAGGGAGACGTTGTTGCCTTTGATCTGATCTTCAAACGGTATTTCATTCCCCTTTGTAAATACGCACAAAATAACCTGAAGCAGGCCATGCTGGCCGAGGAACTGGTAATGGACGTGCTGCTCCGCATCTGGAAGACCGGAGGAAATATCCATTGCCCTGCGGGGTTCAGACCATATATATTACGTGCCCTGAAAAATGCCATTCTCAATCACTTCAGAGGCAGCATGCCTCCCGTAATTTCCCTGGAAGAATTACCTGCCGGAGAAGAAATGCCGGCTGCAACATCTCCGGATCACAAACTGTTTTATGATGAAGCGCGGGAACGATACCTGGCTGCCATCGCTTCCCTGTCTGATAAAAAGCGGGAGGTGTTTGTGCTCAGCCGCGAGGAAAGCCTTACTTATAAAGAGATTGCCCGCCATCTCAATATCTCCGTGAATACAGTGGAAAACTATATGTCAGCCTCTCTCTCCCAGGTTAAAGAAAAAATGAAATAGCCTTTTCCCCCTTTCAATGTTACCATAATGTGAACTCCATTATTTTTCAGGTGGTAGTATTTCAATACTGTGTTTATAGTTATGAGGCCGGTTAAAAGCCGCTTATTGACTCAACTATCAACAGCACCAATTTGAATTATCATCGCCAGGAAAAAGAATTGATCAGAAAAATGTTGTCCGCGGACCTCAGTCCTGAGGAGCAGCGAAAACTCAGTGAAATGATGAATAAGCCTGATTTCAGCGACCTGTTCGGTACGGTGCTGGATGAACAGGGCGGCGATCTGGAGATGCAGCTCAATGAAGAAGCGAAGGGATATGCAGAAGAAAAGCTTTTATTATTTTATCAGCAGTTACCCGAACACACCAGCGAAATTATAGAAGAAGTACCTGTGATCACCATGCGGAAACCTGTGTGGAAAAAGATCCTGGCCTATGCCGCAGCTGTGGTGGCAGCAGCAAGTGGTTTATTGTTCTGGTTATCTTACTCAGACAAAAACAGCAATATTCCTGTAGCACAGGAGCTCTATAAAAAAAACGAACACCCCGCAACGGTTCAAATGCCCGTTCTGTATACGGAGCATTTCAATCCGGGCAAGCACCGGATGAAAGTGAAGCTGGCTGATGGTTCCACCGTTACAATAGGCAGAAAGAGCCGCATTAAATATCCTGCCGGTTTTGCTGACAATACAAGAGATGTTTACCTGGATGGGGAAGCATTCTTTGAAGTAGCCAAAGACGCACGCAGGCCTTTTACCGTATTCACGGGAGATGTGCATACAGAAGTGCTGGGAACTTCATTCAAAGTATCGGCCCAACCTAAATCAGCGGTGGAAGTGGCGGTAGTAACAGGTAAAGTGCGGGTGAGTTATCATGGCGGAACGATGGCCAGCAATATGGTGACGATGCTGCCTGGTGATAAGATCAGCTGGAAGAACAGTCAGCTTACCAGGCTGAAAGCGAATCCGAAAGATATCCTTGCCTGGAAGAATGAAATGATGGTATTCAGAAAACAATCCCTGAGTGATATCCTGGATGCATTCCGGGATCATTATGGCGTCAAAATAACAGTTATCAATAAAGGTTTCTTACGCGAGAAGATTTCACTTACGCTCGACGAAAAAATGCCACTTGAAAAAGCGATGAATGTGTTGGCGGTAACGGCCGGTTTTGATCATTCATTGGATTCTTTATCCAGGACTGTTACCATCAAGTAGGATCATACAATAATTGATCATAAGACGGAACCAGTAAAACTCCTGCCTGCAGAGGCAGCAGGGATTGCTATGCAAATTCAATAAGTATTCGCCGGATCTACAAGGCAAACAATCAACAATAAAACGGTATGCGAATCTGTACAAGGTCATCTTTTTTTAATCGGTTTGTAAAAGGAATGGGGCTTTGCTGCTTCTTTTTATTGGTATTGTCTGCAGGCCGCGTGCTGGGGCAGGACCTGAGTAAAAAGATCAGTCTCAGTCTCGACAGTGCAAGCCTGGAGCAAAGTATCAATGAGATCGCAAAAAAAGGAGATCTCCGCCTGTCCATCAGGGAGAGGCTGCTGTCAGGCAGTACCAGGCGTGTTTCAATTCCTTCGCAAATGCTCACAACAGGCGATGCATTGAACATGGTATTGTCTGGCACCGGTCTGAGATACCGCGTGGTGGAAGGTTATGTTGTTATTGAAAACGCACCGGTCCTTGGAAATGCGGCTGGTCGTGTTTTTGATGCGGAAGGCCGCGCACTCAGCGGCGTTTCCGTTCACATCAAAGGCACAAAGAACGGAGACGTTACCGATGAGAATGGGGCTTTCTCCTTACCTGTTCCTGAGAAAGGAGCCACGCTGGTATTCAGTATGGTTGGTTTCAAGGAAAAGGAAATGAAAGTTACCAGCGAATCGCAGCACCTAAGGGTGGTATTGGAATCCAATACTGCTTCCCTGGAATCGGTAACGGTTCAGGCCAGGAGACGCACCAATACGTCTGCTGCCGTACTGAACGAAAGACGCCGTGCTGCCATTGTGCAGGACGCCATATCTGCAGAACAGATCCTCAAAACAGGTTCTATCACAACTACCCAGGCACTCGCGAAAGTGTCTGGGGTTACCATCACAGACGATAAGTATGTGGCGGTACGCGGACTGGGCGACAGGTCCGTGATCGGTCAGCTGAATGGTGTAAGGCTGGCTTCTTCCGACCCGGACAGAAGCTCTATCCCTTTAGACCTGGTGCCTGCATCCTTGCTGGATAATATCACTATTTACAAAACAGTGACGCCCGACAAGCCCGCTGATGCTGCGGCTGGCATCGTGGAACTGAAAACAAAATCAGTACCTGATAAAGAAACGCTGGAGTTCATTGCGCAGACCGGTTTCAACTCAAACATCGGTGTTGGCGGCAAATACAATAGTTTCTGGAATAATGAAATGGGCGCATTCGGAAACAGGATCAAAGAGAAAAACCTTTCCGGCGAATTCAAGAACCTGGCCATCCAATATCCCGGTGGACTGAACTCCATTCAGAAAATGATCGCCAACAGCAATTACAGTGCTGATGCATACAAAAAAGTGAACCGCATCAATGGCATCATGCGCGCTTTCGATCCCGTGATGACCACTGAATACAAAAAAGCGCCTTTGAATCAATTATACTCCATGACCTATGGAAACAGTTTCGACATTTTTACAAAGCACAAACTGGGGTTGATCCTGGGTGGGAACTATTACCGTCGCTATACTGACATCAGCGGCGGTGACCTTACCCAGTTCAGCATCTACCAGGGTGTGGTAACAGGGAATCCGGATGTGTACAGCCCGCGTAACATTCCGAACTATATTACCCCTAACAGCCTGTTCATGGGTAAATACCAGACTTACAAAGAGAATACTGGTGTGGAAACCCTGAATTACGGAACACTCGCGGGCCTCACATACCGGTTCAGCGCACTGCATGAGATCAGCATGCAATACCTTGGCAGCTGGGGAGGAGAGAATACCGCCACCAATCTTTATGGAAAGTATGAGTATACCGGTCTTCCCGGTGATGTGCATACTACCACCTGGTCCCTGAAGCAGACTTTCAGGAACCTGAATACCTTCAACCTGCAGGGTGAACATAAATTGTTCAATACGGAATATTCACCCAGGCTGAGCTATAACCTGGCTTCTTCTTCCTCCAAACAGAATGATCCTGATTTCCGTTTCGTGAGCCTTACTGATTACAGGCCCCGCAATGGTGGTTATTATTTCAGGCCAGGTATCGGTGAGCAGGGGGGAAGCGGTGGTTATGTATATACCGATCACCTGTATGCGCTTACATCAGGTTATGTGAACGGTGTGGGCAGTATCGGCCTGATGCAGGCAGAGCCTAATGGCCGCCGCTGGCGCAACCTGGATGAGCAGAACTACAACTATAAAGCTGACCTTTCCATCCCTTTTAAATTCCTCGGCCAGCGGCAGGAATTTAAAACAGGAGTGAACTATCTTTTCCGTGACCGTTCATTCACGGAGAACCAGTTGTTCCTGCCGGGTTCCAACTTCGCTCCAAACAAATCCATCACACTCTATGATGTATATGGAAACCTGAACGCTCTGGTTGGAAACAAAGTGATTGGCCTGTTTACTCCTTCAGGCAACAATGGAGAAGGCCAGATGCCAGTGAATGGTTTCCTGTACAACAGCCAGAAATCGCCTAATAATTATACCGGTTACTACGAAACCAATGCCTTTTATGGTATGCTGGATTTGCGTATGAATGAGCGGTTCAGAATGGCCGGAGGCGTTCGTTTTGAGATGACCGACATCGGTTCTTCTGTTGATACATCCGGTGTTTTTCTGGATCCTTCACTCACCGTAAAAGGTTCCGATGGTTCCGCAGTTCCTATCAATCCGATCAATCCTAACACGGTTTATATGGCTGATTACAAACCTTATTATTCAGTGAATGCCACGTATACACTGAACAGCAATATGAACTTCCGTGCCGCTTTCAATACAACGCTGGCAAGACCGGAGCTGAGAGAGATCACCAATATTTTCGAGTTCGACGCCTTTCAGATGGGCCTTGTGGTAGGTAATCCCAGCCTGGTGAACCAGCAGACAAAGAACCTCGATTTCCGCTGGGAATGGTTCACCGGAAAGGGTGAAGTAATTGCGGTATCTGCCTTCGGAAAGCAGATCAGTAACCAGCTGGTGAAAGTGTTCACGCTGAAAACAGATGGTCTCGCGGCTAAATACCCTGAGTTCCCTGTGATCCAGTTCCAGAACGATCCCAATACCGGTAAGGTGTGGGGGATGGAATTTGAAGTTGTGCAGAACCTGGGCAAAGTATGGAAGCCGCTGAAAAAGATTTTCTTCGGTTCCAACCTCCTGCTGGCACAGAGTGAGATAAAGAAAACCGCTGAGCGTTATGCAGCCAGCAAATCCCTCGACAGGCATACCCCGCAAAACAGTCCATTGTTCGAGCAGGCCCCTTACAGCATCAATGCCTGGCTCAACTATGAGAACAACAAAACAGGCACTGAC
The DNA here is from genome assembly GCF_051955275.1 of Pseudobacter sp. Taxonomy (NCBI): domain Bacteria; kingdom Pseudomonadati; phylum Bacteroidota; class Chitinophagia; order Chitinophagales; family Chitinophagaceae; genus Pseudobacter; species Pseudobacter sp. The sequence continues at coordinate 30,230 of NZ_JBQCGW010000132.1, forward strand.
CTTACGCTCACTTTCAATATGGTGGGAGAGCGCCTGGTGCAGATCAACCTCACCGGTGAGCCTGATCTCTACACACAACCCGTTCCTGTGCTGGACCTGGTGTTCAGCCAGCGTGTGAGCAAGAGAGTACTGTTCAAGGGTTATGCGAAGAATATCCTGAATCCTGCCATCAAAACCGTTTATGCGAATCCGCAAACCGGTGGGAAATGGTACGGCAATGAGTACATCAACCGCAGCTACAAGCGCGGCGCCGAGATCATGTTCGGATTTACTTACAACCCATTCTGAGAATAATCGAATTCAAAAAACCAGGAATGCCAAAAAAATTACAATACAGTTCAGGATTGCTGGCAACGCTGTTGCTGCTGGCCGCCTGTAAAAAGGATAAGTCTGATTTCGCGTACGATAACCGTCCGGTCACAGAAAATCTGAAGAAATCAAATGTGCGCATCATCAACCTGAGCGCTTACAACCAGGTGATCGCCGATGGCGACAGTCTCACCAATTTTGTTGTGCGTCGCCCCAGTGATCCGATGTCCGGCAGGTACCCCGCAACAAAATATTTTTCTGCTGATGGCAGACTGGGAAGTCTCTGGGAAGTTCCGATGGATGTTTTTGGTGTTGATGAAAAAACAGAACTGAGTATTTGGGATAAAAGCTTTTCAGGCCCCAACAGCCATGTTCAGTTCACGGCAGAGAACAGCCACAGCAATCCTATGGATTATGTATTGCTGCCCTATGAAAACTTCACTGGTCAGCCCAAAGTAGTGGCGGTGAAGCGTGATGTAGCGGGCCCATCAAAACCCGATCATATAAAGATCAGGGTGATCAATCTCAGCGGCGTTATCAATAATCCTGTTCGAACCGAATTTGGTATACAGGAAATATTGGACGGACCTGTTACACTGGCTTATGCAGACGGTACATCCGTAAGTGAAAAAACAAGCCATATCAGTACCGCAACAAGAGTGTCTGGATATGCAGAGATCCCTTACGGTACCTACCAGTTCAGGGTTTTGACGGAAGATGGGAAGCAATTCCCCACACCTTTCGGTAGTTCAAAATACCGGATTATGGATCCCGTTACGTCTGCGTATTCTGAAAGTTATGGCACCTCTTCTGATCTTGTGTTCAACCAGATCAGCGTGTTTCAGCCAGGTGGTGTATACACTGTGATCGTTTCACCGAGACGTTTCAATTATAGTATCAATCCGGCCAACGAAGAATCTTTCACTTATCAGAATGCCATCCAGGTGATCACGGATTTGAGTCCAGCCGCTAACACTACTTATTTCAGGATACAGGCAGCGAATGCTTTGAGTGATGGAGCCATCAGCTTTACTGCTAACGGGGAACAGATCGGTACTGCATTGAAATTCGGAGAGTCGGGCGCATATGCAAACCTGGTCAATGGGAATTTTAAAGTGGAAGCGAAAGACGCAGCTGGTAAATTGATTGCTTCAGCCGAACAATTGCTGAGAGCGAATATGAACTATACGGCATGGTTGTATCCTGCTCCTGATGGGGCAGCAAAATTGTTGCTGGTTGCCAATGATCTCAGTGGGGTCCAATATGCAGGCGCTTCAGATGATGCCACATTCGACAGACTGAAACAAAGTTTTTTCTTCTTTACACGCTATCTGAATTTCTCTCCCGATAATCAGTACATCACCTATACGCTGGATAATGGTCAGCCAATGGGCAATGCAAGTGTGAATCTGCAACCCGGTATTCCTGTATTTGATCAGCCTTATCAGAGTACAAGACTGGACGGTTCAAAGTACCAGATCATGGCTTATCGTTCAGCGCCGGCCGTAGTACCCGGTACATGGGCCAGTGATATTCCGGTGCTGTCTTCACAGGATTTTATCGCCAACAAACTCCTGTATACAAATGCCGGTAAAAGATTGCCTTTTCATGAAACCGGCGTATACACGGTGGCGTTGATCGGAAGCACCGGAAATATTGCCCCGAAGGCCAAAATGATGATCATAAAACATAACAAATGATGAAGATGCAAATCATAAAAAATATTGTCAGCCTGGTCCTGGTGATAAGTTGTGTTACCGGATGTTCAAAAGTGGATTACACCAAAATAGCAGACCCGGCCTACCTGCGCGTGTTCAATAATTTTAACTACGGTTTCAGCCTGGGAGACAAGGACAAGAAAGTCCCTTTCCTCTGTATGATCGTGAATCCCACATTTGATGCAGAGGGAAAACCGGTCGGCGGACAGATCATCGGAGATTTTCTGGATGTGCGTGATTATTATGCACCTCCTTATCCTTCGCATGTAGGTTCCAGTACATCGGTGAACAATCCTGAGTACCCCGGTAAGGAAAATGTGCTGGCCGGGCCGATCGTGAACGGGTACGATCTCAGCAGCTGGGCGCAGATCCCTTCAGGAACCCATCGTTTCATGTTCTTCTACAGGCCTAAGAACACCGTGCCTTATTTCAAGCTCGATCGTAACCTTATTGGTGACCTGATGATGGATACCACTGTAACCCTCACCAGTCATGAAGTGTATACAATGCACCTGTTACAGAAAGATTATAATACAAAGGAGAATGGCATACTGCTCAGACAGGAGGGTTTCCACAAACAGCCACTGAGTGATTCTCTGGCTTATGTGAATTTTTATAATTACAGCGCCAAAGGATTCCAGGATGCGGGCAATGATACCAAGCCTGAAGTGTACAAGATGGGACAGTTTCAGGGCGGCGTGAAAGACAGGATGGACGTCTATCTTACAATTTATCCTAACCAGGTTTCAGCCTTGACTGATGGCGGAGCTTACCGGTTCAATGCAATTGCCGGTTACAAGGGAAAATATTTTGCAACGGTGGAGCGGAACAACAGTTCCAATACGGTAGCGCCCTATTTCAGCTTCCCGGTCTTTGTAAATCCTGCTGAAAACGGTATTGCCACTTCAAGCTGGCAGAGCTGGGAGTTCTTCCTCCCCGGCCTTAGCCCTGCCAATAACCCCTATCATTACACTTTTACCAATACCGATGGAAACTGGGCCACCCTCAATTGCCTTAATAATGGTAACGATAAACCGAGCGCCAGCACCGGTGCCAATCTTCCGAATATGCTGGTGAACATTCACTCGGGAATATATAATCCAAGAACGTTTGCAACAGTCAACTCCATAGAGATCGTGAATGGCGGCGTTTATCTGACTACCATCCAGCGTAAGTATGATAAGCCCGTCTATTGATAATCGTAAGGTATAACTGAAATAGAATTATAATTCATCTTATGTTTAAATATTTAAAGTCACTGAAGATCTGTGCCGCAGTTTTTTTGATGCTGCTGTCATCCTGCAGACACGATAATCTGCTGGTGCCAAAGCCAAACGAGCATATCCGCCCCGCGGCTGACTTCATTAAAAACAACTATGACTTCCGTCTCTTCTATGCAGCACTGGAATACACTGGCCTGACGGGTGATCTCAATGCGCCCGGCCCCGTTACCGTACTTGCTGTGCCTGACAATGGCTGGTATGCAATGGGAGTAAGCACTGTATCACAGGTGTACAGTTTGAATAAAGACAGTCTCCGTCATGCACTGCAATATCATGTGATAAAGGACAGAAGGTGGATCACTACGGATTTTGCTACCAACGGAGTGGATGTTCGATTGGAAACAATGGCTGGAGAAAGTGTGTATGTATCCGCAGTCACCAGTGGCAAAGATTATTTCTTCGATGGTGCAAGGATCGTTCGAAGTGATATCAGGCTGGCCAATGGCGTACTGCAGGTGTTGAATAAATTCATGCAGTACCATAAAGAGAGGAGTGTACAGGGATATCTTTCTTCTCAGCCTCAGTTCAGCATTTTCGTCAACGGATTGAAAAAGTTCGGATTGTGGGATGAACTGGCAATGAAGGGGCCTTTCACCATTTTTGCTCCGGATAACGATGCTTATGATCTACAGGGTATTGATGCCGAAACCATCAATAGTATGGATATCTCTGCATACAACGCGCAACGATTGTTTGGCTGTTATATAGTTCCACAAAGCCACTTCTTCGTTTCCGATCAATATGTGTTCAAATCACTGGGTGCAGAATACGAATATCCCAGTCTGCTGAAGGACGATAACTGGTACATCCAGTTTGCCACCAGCCTGCTAAGCTCCAATCCCTCCGACAGGTTCTTTACTCCCTATCCCGAACTGAGCCTCTGGAAGCCTGGCCCCAATCCCGGCAGCCTTCCTGTTAGGATCGGATATGTACCTCAATCCAGTGCTATGCTGAAACCTCTGGTGTGGTACGATCATCTTTGCGAGAACGGGATCGTGCACCGGTTGCATGGATTGATATCAGTTCCCGCAGACGCTATCAAATAAGTGATTAAAAAGAATAATTCATGAAAGCTCCTATACAATACAGTTTCGCTGCACTGATGCTCCTCATAATTGCTACAGGCTGCAAAAAGGAAGAATACATTCCGCCACCGGAAGGAGAGAAGGTCAGCTATGTGGACCCTCAATACAAACCTCTGGGTGAAATACTGAAAACTTCTACACTTTTCCTTAAGCTGATAGAGCAAAGCAATATGGACAGTTTGCTTATCACAAGAACGGCAGTTACAGTGCTGGCTCCTTCCGATGCAGCCATGCAGGCTGCAGGATATACTGAATCTGCCATCACTTCAATGAATCCTTTGGATGCAGATACCATTGTTGCGCTGCATGTAGTCAGGAATACACTCACCAAAGAGGAATTGCTGCGTGCTTCCGGTAGCCTGCAAACCGCCAGCCTGCTTAAGAAGAAAGGATTGTATTCCAGGAGTTATTATTACGGGAATGATGAACCGAATAATATTTCCCGAGACGCTTACTGGTACAGGCAGATGCTGAGAGGCGCCAATGGAAAACTGATCGTGAACGGCATAACTTCCGGTGATCTTGATAAGTCCCTGCCTGCTGAGAATGCTTATGTGTATGCGTTAGACAGGGTGCTGACCAGGCCGGTTGATGAATCTTTCTGGTCATATCTCGAAAAAGATCCGAGGTTCAGCATTTTCATCAACTTACAAAAAAAAGTGGATGAAATATTCGATCTGAAATACCGGCGTATTTATGAAGACAATACAGGTTGGGATCCCGGAGGGTATGGCTGGGTGGATAGCAGGAGAACGAATTATGCGTTCTATTACAATATCGCACCTGATTATTCCGGTGAAAACTATGCCAATTTCAGCACCATGTATGCCCCTACCAATGATGCTTTCCATGCAGCAGGGTTTCAGAGTGTGGAAGATGTTCTGGCGGCCAACTCACATGTTTTTGGAGAGGAACCCGTTTTTGACTGGAATACCTGGGAGATCGCTGCATTCGGGTATATGTCTGATTCCATCCTGGCCTATCATTGGGATTATGGATTTGATAACCTTCCCTATTCTTCCATTTATGGTAAACCCAGGCCAGTTTCCCACCAGTTCTATTCAAATGATCTCAAAAATGATTACCTGGAAAATTTTGTGCTCAGCAACGCTGTGGGCAGCTATGAATATAAAATGACTTTAACCTTCGGGGAGAAAAACGGAAAGCCTACTGTTCAGGTAAAAGGCTCCAATGCAGAACCTGCTACTGTAACCGAAACCATCAGTACCCTGAATGGCCCTCTGCATGTGGTTGACCGCTTACTGATCCCCAAAGACCTTAAAATGAAGTAATATGAAGCTGAAGAAAACAATATATTTCTTTTCGGTACTCTGCCTCCTGGGAATGAACTCCTGTGTGAAAGATGATAGCGGTCAGGCCTCCGGTTACGATAACAACAAAATAAATCTCGTAGTAGCTGATAACTTCAATCTTTCTGTCATGAGCGCCGCATTACGACGCAGCGGCATCGATAAAAGTTTGCAGACAGGTGATGGTCCTTATACCCTGCTGGCCCCGTCTGACCTGGCTTTTAACAATGCTGGTTATGGAGATGCAACGTCAGTGCTTGCTGGTAATGGATCAGTGATTGCAGGTATCGCCAATTACCATACCATGGATGGTAGATATGAACTCAACAGGCTGCCGTATCTCTTCAACCAGGAATTGCGTTCACGCGGTGGTAAAATGTTTGCCACACACTGGATCAAGGGAACAGATACAGTGCTTACCATCAACGGGGCCCGGGTGTTGTCTGCCAACATCCCTGCCAGCAACGGTCTGATACAGGTGATCAACCTGGTGCTCACCCCGTATACGCACGATCGCCTGGGAGACGCTATTGCAGCCGATAAAGACATCACCCTGTTCTCTCAGGCGCTGAAAACCTCCGGTTTACTGGAAACCATCAACGGAACAGGCCCTTTTACCATCTTCGCTCCCAACAACGCTGCTATGCAGGCCAGGGGCTATCAGACGGTAGAGCAAATTCTCAATACCGATCCTCTGCAATTGAAAGAGCTGGTCGATTATCATGTGGTGCGCGACAGGCGTTTTGTTTATGATTATATTCTCAGTACGGGATCTTCAAACACTACAAAACAAGCCATGCTCAATGGCAATACGGTGAATATAAGATTACTGCCAGACCCTCAGGCTCCCGGATCTTTCAACAGCCTTTCATTGCGGGGGATCGGTAATACCTCCGATATAGCTTTGGTGAAGAGAGATATCCTTACCGGTAATGGCGTATTGCACGTGATCAACGGCACGCTTCGCATTACTCAATAGTTCGCATCAAAAGACCGAAAAAAATAACTCATGAAGAATACAGGAAAAGCAACGCCGTTGTTCAGTGCAGGCAGGCTTGCGGCAAACTGCTTTGTGGTTTGCCTGTTAATGCTGCTCTCGTTTACCGGTAATGCCCAGGAAACCACAGGCTCGCTGAGCGGAAAGGTAAAAGACAGTACAGGTAAAATAGTGGCAGGCGCCAGTATAACAGCCATTCACACACCCTCAGGAACAAAATATGCAACAGCCTCCGACGAAAAAGGATTTTACTTCCTCAACAATATGCGTATTGGTAATGGATATATGGTTACGGTATCCATGGTAGGAATGCAAACGGAAACAAGGGAAAATGTAGATGTAAGACTGGGGGGATCCCGGCAAATGGATTTCAGCCTTATACCAGGTAGCCAGCAACTCAGCGCCGTGACTGTTTCTGCAAAAGGAAGAAAGATCACCCAGCGCGCCGACATCTATGGTGCAGGGAAAAATATCAGTGCAGACCAGGTCCGTAATATGCCTACGGTGAGCAGGAGCCTCACCGATATTACACGACTCTCGCCGCAGGGCAGTCGCGATAACAGTTTCGGGGGCTCCAATTTCCGTTACAATAACGTTACTATCGACGGCGCCATTAACAATGATGCCATCGGCTTCAGTCCTTCATTGGGTGGCCAGACCGGCACCTCCGGTATGGCAGGCAGCAGCACACGCACTAATCCAATCTCTCTCGATGCTATCGAGGACATGCAGGTGTATCTCGCTCCCTTCGATGTGAAGATCGGGAACTTCACCGGTGGCTCCGTGAACGCCGTAACACGTAGCGGTACCAACAAGGTGAACGGCTCTGTGTATGGCTTCGGCAGATTTGCCGCCATCACCGGAAAAGACAAGGCTGGAAAGCTGGGTAAGATGAATGATGACTTCCACGATTACCAGGCAGGTTTCCGTGTTGGCTTCCCCATCATTAAAAATAAGCTCTTCTTCTTCACCAATGAAGAGATCACAAAGAGACAGGATCCTACTCAATTGTCTGCAGGCACCGATGAAACAAAAGATATCCTCAGCGTTACCGATGCAGATGCTATCAGCGGAGCCGTAAAAAGCCGCTATGGCAATATCTTTGACGCAGGTACTGCCGGTGTGTACATCAATAGCAGTGAATCGAAGAAATTCTTCAACCGGCTCGACTGGAATATCAATAGCAATCATCAGCTGTCCATCCGTAATAACACCATCTTCAGCAAGGCTACGCATATGGACCGAGACCAGCAGGATTTCCGTTTCAGCAGTATGGCCTTTGAGCAGACCAATCATCAGACCAGCACCGTTGCTGAACTGAAATCACGTTTCAGTAATAAGCTCTCCGGTAACCTGGTGGTTGGTTTCACCCAGGTGAACGACAAACGTGATCCTCTAAGCGACCCCAGCCTTCCACAGGTGCAGATCATGGGACGTACACCCGGTACTACCATCTATCTGGGTACAGACCGTGAAGCGAGCATCTTCAATATGAGA
>NZ_JBQCGW010000133.1:0-12242 GCF_051955275.1 Pseudobacter sp.
CCTGAACGATGCCCTGGGTGCCGATATAAATCCAGGACCCGGCCGTCATCTGGCCATACATCATCAGCCCTTTCTTTTCCAGTTCATCAAAATGCTGCCAGTTGGCCCAGTTGGGTACCAGCTGCGAATTGCTGAGCAATACGCGTGGCGCATCCTTATGCGTTCTGAGAATGCCTACCGGTTTTCCACTCTGGATCAGCAGGGTCTCATCCTCTTCCAGGTCTTTCAGGCCTTTGATGATGAGATCGAGTGCTTCAAAATTGCGGGCTGCTTTGCCGCGGCCGCCATACACGATCAGTTCTTCCGGGCGTTCCGCCACATCGGGATCGAGATTATTCAGCAGCATGCGAAGTGCGGCCTCCTGTACCCAGCCCTTACAGTTGAGTGCGGAGCCGGTGGGTGTTTTATATTTTACGGGATCGTATGATCTGGTCATGATGCAGGAATTTAGATGGTTGATAATTGAAACTGTTCGTAACCTTCATTCAGTAAGGATTTGCCGGCATTGGCAAAACTATTCACCTGTGATACAAATGAGTAGTTGTGTATGATCTCGCGGATCCGGTTGATATCGTTGGCAAAGATCCTGTCCTCTTCAGCAAACGATACAAAACCGCGCACATAGTCGTGTGCAAACTCCAGTATGGGACTGCTTTTCAGCGGTCTTCTGAATTCTATGGCCTGGCAGGCACTGAGCAGTTCTATGGCCAGGATATACTCCAGGTTGTCGATCACTTTGTTGAGCTTGCGGCCACTGATACTGCCCATGCTCACATGGTCTTCCTGGCCTAATGAAGTAGGAATGGAATCCGCACTGGCAGGGAAACAGAGGGTTTTATTTTCGGTTACAAGTGCGGCTGTTGTGTATTGGGGGATCATGAACCCGCTGTTGAGACCTACATTCTTCATCAGCAACATCGGCAGTCCCCATTTGCCTTCCAGCAGCAGGTAACAACGGCGGTCAGCGATATTGCCCACTTCCGCTGCGGCAAAACAGGCATAATCCAGCGGCAGCGCCATCGGTTGTCCATGGAAGTTACCTCCACTGATGGTGTCATCGGCAGCAAGGATGATGGGATTATCGGTAACGGAATTCAATTCAATTTCAGTGAGCTCTTTGAGGTGCAACCAGGCATTACGACTGGCCCCGTGAACCTGCGGCATGCAACGAAGGCTGTAGGGATCCTGCACGCGGCCACAATCCATATGGCTCTGCATGATGTCTGAATTGTGCAGCAGCAAACGCAGGCGTTGCGCCACCAGTTTGTTACCGGCGTAAGGACGCAGATTATGCAACCGCTCATCAAAAGGAGCCTTGGTGCCGGTGAGGGCTTCCAGGCTCATGGCGCCGATGATATCCGCAGCTTCCAGGCAATTGTGCATGCGCTGCACCGCCTTTACGGCAAAACTCAGGATGAACTGCGTACCGTTGATAAGCGCCAGTCCTTCTTTGGGACCAAGCTGAATGGGATGAATGCTGAGTTTCAGCAGCACCTGCTGGGCAGGCAGCTTCTCTCCTTTATAGAATACCTCACCCAGTCCGATCAGCGGCAGAAAGAGATGGCTCAATGGTGCGAGATCACCCGATGCGCCCACACTACCCTTCTCCGGAACTACGGGGATCACATCGTTCTCTATATGCCAGTTGATGCGTTCCAGGGTTTCAAGCTGAACACCGGAGAAACCCTGCGCCAGAGCCTGCATCTTGGTGATGAGCATGATCTTTGCCACTTCAACAGGTATGGGATCGCCCACACCCACACTATGGCTCTGCAGGATCTTGTGCTGCAACAGGCGGGTGTCTTCATCGGAAATGCTGTTGGATGCCAGGATACCGAAGCCGGTATTTACTCCGTACACAGTGCGGTTGGTGTCCACAATCTCCTGAACATGGCGTTGGCTGGCCAGTATTTTATCGCGACTCGCCTTGCTGAGCGTGCCACGCATCCTGCCGGAGGCAATGGCCAGTACCTTTTCCACGGTGAGGTGATCTATGCCGTATTGAAACTCGTTCATGTTTATATCTTTTGTGTTGTTATTTTTCCAATTTTGCTTCCACCCTTTCAAAAAGCGATGAGCTTGCCAGGCCGGTCTCCATCTCTGCTACTGCCTTCAGGAAATGTTTGCTGTGGACGCCTTCCTTTGCCAGTTCTTCCATGGCTTTGGTGAGCGCCTTCCATACGGGTTCGATCTGCTGTTGCAGCTTCTGGCCTTTGGTGGTGAAGGTCACCACTTTCTTGCGGCCGTCTTCTGCCGACGCAGTTGTTTTCACCAGCCCTTTTTCCTGCAGGCTGCTCACCAGCTGACTGATGGCGGAATGGGAAACGGCCAGTTCATCGGCGATATACCGTATACTCACCTGTTTCTCTTTACTCAGGATATAAAAAACGGGAAACCAGGAGGCGTCGAATTTCAGCTGATGTGCAGCGTAGATCTTATTCACATCTGCCAGGAAAGTTTCGCTGAGGCGGCGGAGCCGGCTGCCCAGTACAAGAAACCCGAGTGATTCGTAAAAGTTCATAAATAATGTATAAGTACTTATACAAATATAGGGAATCGGGATTTTAAAGTGCAAATAATAATTCCGTTGCCGCGACCTGCCCGCTGCTGGCAACTGAGTTTTATTGGTTCGCCGCATGCGAAGAGCGTATTACCGTGTGCAAGCCGGGAACCTTCCCGGGAGGGTCTGCATTAGTTTCTATCCGGGACAGTTTCTGCTCAATCGTTATAGCATGTGATTAATTTTTCACTGTGTACTGATGCCACTATCAAATAGTTTTGTAAATTTCCCTCTTATTCAAACAATTGCAGTCCATAACTTCTACTAAACCAACACAGAACTGATGAAAACCAACACGGGGATTTCGCTTGCCATTATGATGTTCCTCCAGTATTTTATCTGGGGAGCCTGGTACGTAACATTGGGTACCTATATGAGTGAACATATTAAAGTGGCAGATATCGACACTAAGATCGGTGACGCCTACATGGCACTGGCTATTGCTACCATGATCTCCCCTTTCTTTGTGGGAATGATCGCCGACCGTTTCTTTGCCGCCCAGAAAATGATGGGTGTGCTTCATATTGGAGGCGCAGTGGTACTATATCTGGCAACCATGGTTTTTGATGCAGATGTTTTCTTCTGGGTAGTATTGCTTTATTCCATTCTTTACATGCCAACCATCGCTTTAAGCAATAGTATTGCCTTCCAGCATATGACCGATCCAGGCAAGCAATTCCCCTGGATCAGGGTTTTTGGAACCGTGGGTTGGATCGTTGCTGGGTTCCTGATCAGTGGCATGGGGATTGAAAAAAGCTCTAACACTTTCGTAATAGCAGCGGCGGCTTCTGTTGCACTTGGACTTTTCAGTTTCATCTTACCTAATACGCCTCCCAAAAAAGATACGGGTGGCTCTGCCGGTAAAGCACTTGGAGTGGAAGCTTTTGCCTTACTGAAAGACAAGGCTTATCTGATCTTCTTTATAGCTGCCATCCTCATTTGCGTCCCACTCTCCTTCTATTATGGTTTTGCCAACAAATTCCTGAATGAGATCGGCATGGAGAACGCAGCAAGGAATATGAGCTTTGGTCAGTTCTCTGAAGCAATTTTCATCCTGGCCATTCCTTTCCTTTTCAACCGAATTGGTGTCAAGAAGATGCTGGTGATCGGCATGCTGGCCTGGATCCTCCGCTATGTAGCGTTCGCTTATGGTGATACAGGTTCCGGCACCTGGCTGCTGTATGCAGGTATCATCCTCCACGGCGTATGTTACGACTTCTTCTTCGTTACCGGTTATATGTATACTGAAAAGAAAGCAGGCGAAAAGATCAAGAGCGCCGCACAGGGCCTCTTCACTTTTGCCACTTACGGTCTGGGTATGGTGATCGGTACGAAGTTCTCTGGTTATATCGCCAACAGCTATGTTACTGAAGGGGGGCACGACTGGAAGAGCATCTGGTTTGTACCCGCTTACATTGCTATCGGCGTACTGATCTATTTCATCCTGTTCTTCCGTGAGAAAAAACAGATCCAGTCAAAAGCCTGATTCAAACATTCAAATACGAACAGATAAATTATGAAAAGAATTGCGATGCTCGGATCCGGGTTTATCGGTCGCTTTTATGCAGAATCGATACAGGGATACAGAAGCAGGGATACCATCGTCAGCATCTATTCAAGACGTAAGGAAAGCGCGGACAAATTTGCGGCAGACTATAATGTTGCTTTTTCCACCATCAATATGGAAGAAGCCATCGCCCGCCCTGATGTGGATGTGGTTTGTATTTCATTGCCCAATCATATGCACGAAGAAGCAGTGCTGCTTTGCTGCAAACACAAGAAAGCCGTGATCACCACCAAGCCACTCGGCCGCAATGGAGAAGAAGCCAAACGCATGCTAGAAGCCGTGGAGAAAGCTGGCATCTTCAACGGTTACCTCGAAGATCTTGTGTACACTCCCAAATTCATCAAAGCGCTGGAAAGTGTTAAGAACGGGGCACTGGGCAGAATCCTCTGGGCCAAAAGCCGTGAAACGCACCCCGGGCCGCATAGCGACTGGTTCTGGGATATCGAAATGGCCGGCGGCGGTTGTATCCTCGACCTCGGCTGTCATTGCGTGGAAATTTCCCGCAGCTATATCGGTAAAGACATCAAACCGGTTGAAGTGATGTGCTGGGCCGATACCCAGGTGAAACCTATCGATGCAGAAGATCATGCCATCGGACTGGTGAAATATGAGAACGGCGCGATCGGTCAGTTTGAAGTAAGCTGGACCTTCCGTGGCGGCCTGGATCTCCGGGATGAAGTGATGGGCACCGAAGGAACTATCTGGATCAACAGTTTCCTGCGCACCGGTTTCGATATGTTCACCACGGGCAAAGGAGCAGACTATGTTGCCGAGAAAGCGGAAAGCAACAGTGGCTGGCTGTTCCCGGTAGGTGATGAACTGAATGAGCTCGGGTATAACCATATGTTCATGGATATGTTCAATGCCATGGAGAAAGGCACCGATCCCAAAGAAACTTTCTATGATGGGTATGTGGTGAACTGTATCCTGGATGCAGCTTACCGCTCCGCCAAATCAAAACTCTGGGAGCCGGTGAAACTGGATATCTGGCGCGGCAGAACAGGCGTTACCAAAGACAGCCACCTGGTTGAATACGATGCGGAACATTACCTGGTTAAAGAGGAAATGACGCACTATGGCGCTAAGAAAGTGATCCTGAAAAATAAAGAAACAGGAAAGATCAGTGAAAGAACAATGGAATAATTCCCTTTCTGAAATTTTAGAAATCTGGCTGCCTCACAAGGGTAGCCATTTTTCATTTCGCAGTGCTCAGTCGCTCTGGTCCCCGCGAGTGACTTCTATTTGTTCGCCTCCGGCGAACGCCGTGTCGCCGGAGGCGACGGAATATCCGTCACTCGCGGTAACGCGAGTGACGGCTCTCCGGCTATTGGTAACAGGTATTAACTCGGTTTGTCCTTTGTATTTCGGATAAGGCCGATCCCGGCAACGAAAAAGATCAGCCCCAGGATGGAATAAATAGCAATCAGCTTGATATTCCTGGTGCCATTGCCGCCATTCACAAAATTAACGGCGGCCAGGATCAGCCCGATGGTTCCCAACAGGGAGAATACGATCCCCAGTATCCGCTTTTCCATATGATTGTTTTGCAGTAACAACTTCAAATCATATGCCCGGTATACTATAAGCAAAAGAGCCGCCCTGGTACAGAGCGGCTCCAACTTTCTATTTAAAACTGTTATGGTCGTTTTGTACCGCCGGCGGGTGCTGGCGCCGGGGCATTGAGAGTGATACCCAGCTTCTTTGCTACCAGCGGAAGGATATCATCCGCGGCAGGGAAAGCAATCAGCTGCTCCTTGCTAAGGATATATGCATAGCCGTTCTCTTTGGCAACCGCCTGTGTGGTATTCACTGCTTTCAGTTGAATAGGCTCCAGCAATTCCTGTTCTTTCTTCTGCATATTCTGCTGGGCAGATTGCTGAAAGCTCATTATTTTGACATATAGCTCATTCAGTTCTTTTCTTTTGACCTCACGCATGGCAGGGGTCATTTTGGTAGAGTCCGTGCTGAAGATGCTGTCCTTCCGCTGGAACTCAGCCTGGTAGTCGGCAGACTGCTGCTGCAGCGCCTTCTGATAATCTCCCATGTCTGCGTTTGCCTTCTTGTACTCAGGCATCGCAATGATCAGTTCCTGCAGGCTGATATAGCCGATCTTGGCCTGCGCATGCAATTCTTTTCCCGCACTCACAAGAACAATCGTCACCAGTAAACACGAAAATAATCTTCTCATTGTAGTAGCTGTTTTTAGGTTTTGTATTAAAGAGACAGGCCTTTGATGATCCCGTCAATCCTGCTTTTCAAGGCAGCCTGTGCTGCAGGGAATCCTGCCACATCCGTAAGCTGCGTATTTACGCTGAAATAGAATTTGATCTTTGGTTCGGTTCCGCTCGGACGGGCAGAGATCTTACTGCCATCGGCCAGGACGAACTGCAATACATTGGAGGCGGGCAGCTTGATGTCCCACTCCTCTCCTGTCTGCAGGTTGCGGCCGCGCTTCAGCTGGTAATCCAGCAACTGCACAACAGGAATATCATGCAATGATGCAGGTGGATTTTTCCTGTACTGCTCCATCATATCCGCGATCTCCTGCTGGCCGTTCATTCCTTTTTTGGTGATGGAGATAAGGTGCTCCTGGTAATAACCGAACTGCACATAGAGCTCCAGCAATTTATCATAGAGGCTGCGGCCTTTGTTTTTTTCATAGGCTGCCATTTCACAGAGCAGGGCAACAGCGCTCACGGCATCTTTATCGCGCAGCTGGTCACCGATCATGAGGCCATAGCTTTCTTCGCCTCCGATGATGTAATTCTCTTTTCCTTCTTTTTCCTTGATGAGCTCGGCGATCCATTTGAAACCGGTCAGCACATTGTAACAGGCAACATTATAATGCGCAGCCACCTGGTCGATCATATCCGTGGTAACGATGGTTTTGATCACCATGTCATTGGGCTGCGCAACGCCTTTTGCCCGGCGCGCTTCCAGCATATATGTGCAGGCCAGCACCGCCGTCTGGTTACCATTCATCAGTACCCAGTTGCCCTGGTTGTCCTTGATGGCAATACCCACGCGGTCTGCATCAGGATCGGTTCCCAGCAAAATGTCCGCATCCAGTTGTTTTGCCTTTTTGAGGCCGATGCTCATGGCTTCCGCTTCTTCCGGATTGGGATACACAACGGTCGGGAAATTTCCATCAGGCTTCGCCTGTTCTTCCACTATATGAACGTTGGTGAACCCGAATGCTTCCAGTACCTGTGGCACCAGCATAATGCCGCTGCCATGGATGGGCGTATATACTATCTTCAGGTCCTTCTGTTTTTCTATCACTTCCGGGTAAACGCTGAGGCCTTTTACCATTTTGATATAGGCATCGTCAAGATCCTTTCCGATGATCTGGATATTGGCTTCACCGCCGCTCCATTTCACATCATCCACGGAAGCGATCCTGTCCACTTCACGGATCACGTTCTTGTCGTGTGGTGGCACCAGCTGACCGCCATCATTCCAGTATGCTTTATATCCGTTGTATTCTTTGGGGTTGTGAGAGGCTGTACAAACCACGCCGCCCTGGCAACCCAGTTTGCGGATGGTGAAGCTCAGTTCAGGTGTGGGCCTGAGAGATTCGAAGAGAAATACCTTGATGCCGTTTGCCGCCATTACATTGGCAGTGATCTCGGCAAAGGTGCGGCTGTTGTTGCGGGGATCATGGGCAATGGCTACACGGATCTCGCCGCCGGGATAGGTCTGTTTGAGGTAATTGGCATACCCCTGCGTACTCATCCCCACTGTGTATTTGTTCATACGGTTGGTGCCCACTCCCATAATGCCACGGAGGCCGCCCGTACCGAATTCCAGCGTACGATAGAAGGCGTCTGCCAGTTCATTAGGGTTTTCTGATTCCAGTCTCCTGATTTCATTTTTCGTGTCCTGATCAAAATTTCCATTCAGCCAGGCATTCACATTTTCCTTGATCTTTGCTTCCATAATTCGGTTTAATTTGAACGGCCCCAAATTGGGTTAAGAAGGTCTGAAGTTATTGAATTTTATGGATTGAAAAACCCGTAAACCAAACGTATTTTCAGGTATGGTCACTGGCCACAGGAATAATGGGCCTGCATCACCAGCAAAAAAAATGCCTGAATGAGAGCGGGCCCCAGTGCCAAATCCTGCCGGAGTATCATTGAATTGCACCGCGCTTTTCGCTCAGAATGGGGCTTCAAATGGGGCGATATAGCCGCCCATACTGCCGGTGCCCTCATTTCCTGGCCCCGGATACCGGTGGCACCCGGGTCCGCACCGGCCGGTAATGCCTCCTGACCGTTTTCTTTGGGGTCAGCATGATCAAATTGCCTGCGACCGGAACAATTCCTTACATTCGCAACAAATCAACAATTTTATGGATTTGACATCCCGCTTCGAGCAAGCAGTTGCAGACAGCAAAAATCTCACTGACCGTCCCAGTAACGACACGCTATTGCAATTGTACTCTTTTTACAAGCAGGCCACCGAAGGGGACATCAATGTGGACCCGCCTTCCAATCCATTCGATTTTGTATCCAAAGCCAAATTCGAGGCCTGGGCTGCCCTCAAAGGCAAGACCAAGGAAAATGCCATGGAAGAATACGTAGAACTTATTGAGAAACTGAAGAACTGATCTTCTTCGGTTTTACATTGCAGTGAGCCCTCTTCGGAGGGCTTTTTTGTTTTATTCCGCAGTGTCCGGGAAAAGACACAAGGTGTGCCCAGCAGAAGATCCAAGGTGTGCCCAGTAGCTCGCGTCCCCGCAAGTGACTTCTATTCCGTTGCCTCCCGGCGACAACGTGCTCGCCAGCGGCGAGCAAATAGCAGTAACTCGCGGGGACACGAGCTACTGGGCACACGCTGAGTAATGGTTTTCTATTTTATGTAGCGCGAGGCGGAAGCCCTGCCCGGTAGATACTGAAGTGGCAATAGTTCTTACATTGTTGCAGATAGAGGCATACTCCTGAGAAGTTATGGAATCGATGGCTGATTGAATTGAATGCAGGTTACTGATGGCAATGCCCAGTTTGTATTGCTGTACCAAACCCGCCAGAGCAGTATGTTCCGGCACAATCAACGGAATGCCGCAAAGCAGATACAGCGATGCTTTATGAGGAGAAATGATAGACAAATAAGGACCGATATTGCCGGATACTTCATCCAGGCTATCTCCATACCAGACCAGTCCGTATGATGCTTTCAGTTTTTTGGGTAGTGCATACGGCTCTGAAGTGCCCATGTACTCGAGGTTTGGCTGTGCTGCCATCTGATCCGTATAAGGCTGTCCATATACTCTGAACAATATTGAAGGATTTACCAATTGCAGATCGCCCAACCTGTTGAGGAAAAGCCCTTCCTGCAAATTTCCTGCATACGCCACGGTATGCCCCTGTATCCCAGGCTGATCGTTAGGTTCCGCCAGGAAGTCAAAGAAATTAATGACAACGCAACTGGCTTCCGGAATTTGTTGCAATACCCAATCCTTCATCCACTGGTTGTGAACGATGAGATAATCATATTGCCTGTACGCATTCAGTTCCTTCTGCAGCAAGGCCGGGTCATTGTGTTTAATGCCATTGATATCGCCCAGCAGGGCCACTCTTTTGATACTCCGCCTCCACCCCAGTAGGCTTACCAGCCAGCGGTTCATGGTGGCGTATTGGGGAAGAAGAAATACAACAATGGAGTCCGACGGAAGCAAAATGAAGATGCGAAGAATATAAAACAACCTCCTGATCTTACTCAGCAAGGAAAAACTGAAATGACAGGGTAGAAAAAGCGGCTGATAATGCTCTCCCTCCAGGATGCGCTCTGCATCGGTATACCCGATACCACCATTCTGGTAGGGCTCCTGGAGATGCTCCTGGATGAAGAATTTTGTATATGGCCGTTTATTCATTGACTGTTTGAGGCTTTCGGAAAAATGTTAGCTGAACCCATTGCCGCAACATAATGGCAAAACTGTTCTTCAGCACCAGCAACTGCAGGCAAATATACAGGAGCACACAAACAGGTATGCCAATGAGCAGGATGAGTCCATCAGGCAGGTGCAGATAATTCAGCAGCCAGACCACCGGAATGAAAACTGCCGAAGCTATTACCGCATGCAGCATCACTTTCCCATAACCGAGGTTCAGCAGCGGCAAAGCGGTTACTGCATAACGCCATGCGCAGCAGAATGTGATCAGCTCCGCCAGGATCAGCGCTGCAGCCGCACCATTGAACTCAAATTGGGCAGATAATATCAGCGTGAGCGGAATAAACAGGAAATTTCCCGCAATCTGGCTGATCAGTGATTTCTTTTCCAGCTGGTGCGCCAGCAATACCTGGTTATTGAAGAAAAGCCCCAGGCATTTAAGCAACGGGTATAAAGAAAGGATCTGCACCGGAACGATGCTTGCTTCAAATCTGCCACCCAGGAAGGATCGCACCAGCGGGCCGGCCAGCAATCCCACACCCATACTGGCCGGAACGGCAAAGAACACCAGCAGGTGAAGGTTCTTCTGCATCACCGTTTCCATTTTTTCATTATCCCCTTCATTCCTCAGCGCTACAATGCGCGGAAAGAAAACCGTGATTGAATCGGTCAGCAGTAAAGAAGCTGTTCTTACCAGCTTCGCAGAAAAAGCATAAATGCCTACTGCTGTAGAACTGCTCACCAGCCTGAGCAACACATTGTCGAGCATCAGCGTAATGCCGTATACAAGGCTGATAGCGTAAATGATCCTGGTAGACTTTACATGCTTACGCAGTTGCAGGTTAGTGAAAGAAATTTTCACTTCCCTGAACAGCAGGATATTGTTCCAGATACTGTTGATGATGGCGGCCAGCACCATGATCAGGTAGTAAATAAAATAATCGGATGGTGCTTTCACCAGCAGGAAAAGAGAGAGCAGTGCAAGGCTCCTCGTCAGCAGTGAACGAAGGGTAATGTACCGGAAACGCTCCATGCCCATGAAATACCATTCGCAGGCAAAGCTGTTCACCAGCAGGTAGGAAACAGAGAACCAGATCAGGCGGTAGTCCTGTATCTTTCCCAGTAAAAAGAGGATGGAACACGTATACAGCAGCATGGCTGCAAGCGATGTGATCACGTGCAGCGCCAGCAGTTCAGACACCAGTTTGCCCAGTGCAGCCGGCTGATTGCGGTGCTTGGCCACTTCCCGTATGCCATACAGTACTATGCCGAATTCGGCGATATTGATAAAGTAATAAGTAAAGGAATCGATGAAGCTCACCTGCCCGATACCATCCGGCAACAGTACCCGCGAAACATATGGTATGGAGATCAGCGGAAGCAGTACATGACTGACAGACAGCAGGAAATTATAGGCCAGATTTTTCCGGATACTCAGCAATGGGATTCAGTTTGCGGTTGGAATACTGTTACAAGGGCTGGGCGAATATAATCACTTATTCTTTATACATTTAAACAGAATATCTATTTTTGTTTAATATGCAGCCTAACCTCCTTTCTCTGTTACGTTGCCCGGTTACCCGCAGCAGCCTTGAATTACAGGTGATAAACACTTCCCGCCGCACCTACGACGGGAAGGATGTGGAGATCATTGAAACCGGTTTCCTCTTCGGTGAAAACAACTGGTGTTATCCCATCATCGGCGGCATTCCCCGCCTGATAGTTGAGGCCATGCTGGTATATGAACCATTCATGTCTGCCAACCTGCCCGATTTCAGGTCCAGGAAACATAAGATAGAACAGGACTATCCCGGACTGCTCCGCTACGTTGAAAAGAAGAACCGGAAGACCCGCCAGAGTTTCACGCAGGAATGGGGGATTTTCAACTACGAGCAGGACAAGGTATGGGACGCCGATTCAACGGGCATGCTTAACCGCTTTTTACAGGAGACTGATGAAACCCGCGAGAGTATCAGGGGCAAGATAATCCTGGATGCAGGCTGTGGGAATGGCCTGCTAAACCAGCTGGTGGCCGGCTCCGGCGCTACTATCCTGGGCATGGATTTCAGCCAGAGCATTGAAAGGGCCTGGCAGCAGAACCGCTATGCCAATGCTCTCTTTATTCAGGGCGACGTACAATACCCTCCCGTAAGTTTCGAAGCCTTCGATATCGTGCACAGCAGTGGCGTTCTCATCTGCACAAACAATACGGAACTCAGCTT
>NZ_JBQCGW010000134.1:0-11200 GCF_051955275.1 Pseudobacter sp.
GTTCTCTTCCCATCCCAGTACGGGATTCTCAAAGCGGGTGGGGCCTAAACCGGTGCCGGTCTGGTACCTGGCGCCTGTGCTGGAATAGATACTGAGGAAGCTGTAATCCGCGATCTGGTCATTCCCGGTGGAACCATAACTGGCCCTCAGCTTCCCGAAATTGAGGAAAGGGAGCATCCTGTCAACAAATTTCTCCTGGCTGAAGATCCAGGCGCCGCCGACAGCTGCAAAATTAGCAGACCTGTTATCCGGGCCAAAGCGACTGGATGCATCTCTTCTGCCTGTAAGGTTCAGGATATATTTACCATCGTAGTTATAATTGATCCTTCCGAAACCGGCGCTGTAAGCATACCTGACATCGTTGGCCGAATAAATGCTGGTAGTAAGCGCCGCTTTGAAATTGTAAATGAGATAATCACTCGGGAAGCCCGAGGCTGAACGCGTAGATCCATCGCTGCTGCTTTTCTGGAAAGTCATACCTGCCAGTAACTCTACTCTGCTGCGACCGAACTCCTTTACATAATTGAGCTGCGGCTCGGTAGTCCAGCTGCCCCTGCTGGCAACCGTTGCATATGTGTACGACAGAGATGATGATACCTGGCTGGCAGGATCATACATCTGGCTGCGAGGCTCAACCATCTGCTCATCGAGCCTGTAATCCAGGTAACCGGCGCTGAGCCTGGCCGTGAGATTATTCAGTATCTTATATTCCAGCATCACATTGGTGTTCAGGTTCTTTGTGTGCGACTCATAACGTTGTTTCAGGAACGCCAGTGGGTTTTGTCTGCTGCCTAACTTCCAGTTAAGACTACCATCTGGTAAAACAAGGTCTGGCATGTTGGGGGGAAGCAAGATGGCTTGCCTGAACAGGTCAGTAGCAATGGCATTGTTGTTATCAGCATTGTACGAAACGGAAAAATTGATGGAGAACCTGTTATCGGCAGACCTGTGATTGATATTTACCAGACCTGAACCCCGGCCGTATTTCATATCACCGGGCATAACGGTGGTCTCATTCTCATAAGTACCTCTCAGCAACAACCTGGTTCGGTCCGTACCTCCTGAAATAGAGGCAAAATACCTGTTGCGCTTGGCAGTATTACCCACCAGTACTTCCTGCCAGTCTGTATCCTTTGTTTTATCCCAGGTGCCGTTCACATCCAGGTCAGTAGCCGTAGGGGTTCTGCCATCATTGGCAAAAGCTTCAGCCCTCATTGTCATGTACTCATCGATATTCATCAGCTTCATTTTGCGGCTTATTTTGCTTACACCGCCATTGAATCCCACTTCATATTTCGTTTTGCC
Source organism: Pseudobacter sp. (assembly GCF_051955275.1). Classification (NCBI taxonomy): domain Bacteria; kingdom Pseudomonadati; phylum Bacteroidota; class Chitinophagia; order Chitinophagales; family Chitinophagaceae; genus Pseudobacter; species Pseudobacter sp. The sequence goes on from NZ_JBQCGW010000134.1 coordinate 1,306, forward strand.
TGCAGACCCTTTTTTGGTGGTGATGAGAATGACGCCGTTAGCGCCGCGTGACCCGTAAATAGCTGTTGCATCAGCGTCTTTCAACACTTCAATGCTTTCTATATCCTGAGGATTGATAGAATTCATTGGACTGATATTTCCCAAACCAACACCAGATACCAAATGCCTCGAAACCTGTGAACTACCAAGCGATTCCAATGGAAATGGCACAGCATCGATGATGATGAGCGGATCAGTACCGGAGGAAATACTGTTTTGTCCGCGGATCTGCACTTTGAAGGGAGCGCCCGCAAGTCCGCTGCTCTGCTGGATCTCCAGTCCAGGTACCCTTCCTGTCAATGTTGCCAGCGGATTGATCACAGGCTGCTGTTCGATGGTTTTGGTATTGACGCGGGAGATAGAGCCGGTACGCTCCCTGTCTTTTACGGTATAATAGCCGGCATTCACCTTCACTTCGCCCAGTTCCGACAAGGACTTTTCCAGTGCAATGGTGACCATTCCGGAATTGATCATTGCGGCAGTGACCTTTACTTCTTTAGATACGTGCTCCACATAGCTGATCACAATCACATCGCCTTCGTCAACATTCACAGAAAAAGCGCCCGTTGCATCAGTAATGCCTACTGTTTTTGCATTCTTTACAGTAATGGATGCGCCGGCAAGGGGTTGCCCTTTATCATCTGTGACCTTTCCTTTTACAGGAGTAGGGGGAGTAAAAAGAAGAATACTCTCATCCTTTACCGGGGCAGTGGTTTTCGCGGAAAGAATAATTGTTTTACCCTGAATCACATAATCGATCGGCCGCTCCCTGAAAATGATATCCAGCAAAGAGGACAGGGGAATATTGTTTACGTTCAGAGAAACCTTCTTGTTGATCTCACCGAACATTTCCTGGTTGAGGAACACTACGTATCCTGTTTGCTTTTCAACCGAAGCAAACACCTGTTTTAAAGTGAGGTCTTTTCCGGTGATACTCACATTCTGGGCAACTCCTTCCGCCTTCACAGAGAGGAAGGTTACAAAAAGTAGAAAAGAAAGCATCCGCATAATTCTCAGCATTTGAGCCGGTAGCCGTATTCCAGTACCTGCCGGCTTGAAAATACCAGCAGGAAATAACCAGCTACCATAAGCAGTTTTTTGCATAATTTGTGAACAGTTTAGGTTGTAAAAATGGTGACAAGTCATTCTGATCAGCCCAAACATCGCCGGGAGTGTTAGTAGCACTACCGGCTTGTTTTTTATGAGCTGATCGTTTTGTTGTTCATGGCAAAAAATAGATCCGGTGGTCATGCATCAGCTGCACAACGCACTATTGATTTCATATGATAAGTGTTTGTATCAGGTGCGTGCTAGGGCAGCACTACCAGTGTTCTGTTGTTTTCCAGTTTGAAATGGACCTTCGTTTTTTCCAGGGCAATCAGCATGCCGCTGAGTGGAACATCTTTGGTGATCTTTCCCCAGAATTTTATATCAGGAATTCCTTTTTCATACACCACATCGATATCGTACCAGCGCTCTATCTGTTTCATCACATCCTCCAGTGAAGCGCCTTCGAAATTGAAGATGCCGTTTTTCCAGGCCATTACTTTATCCGTATCAACATCACTGGTTACCGCAAGTGCAGCACCTGTAAACACTGCCTGCTGCGCAGGTTTCAGCACTTTACTATCACCAGCCTGTGAACCCGTAACGCGAACAGCTCCATCGATCAGCGTGGTGGACATTTTTGCTTCATTGGAGTAAGCATTCACATTGAAGCTGGTGCCCAGTACATCGATCTTCATTTTCTTATCCACCGTTACGCGGAATGGCTGCGAGGATCTTTTCGCAACTTCAAAATAGGCTTCCCCAGTGATCTCCACATTACGCGCTTCGCCTGTGAATACCGTTGGATATCTGATAGAGCTGGCAGCATTCAGCCATACCTTAGTGCCGTCCGGCAAACTCAGCTGGTACTGTCTTCCTTTAGGGGTGGACATTGTATTGTACTGCAACGGGTTTCCTTGTCCTTCATACACCAGCGCGCCATCGATCACGCGGGCCGTAACACCATCCTGTAAGGCAACCACTCCATTCTTAACCGTATCAAGTGATAACTGACTTCCGTCCGCCAGCGTGAGCACGGCGCCTTCTTTACCGGGCTGCACCTGTTCAGCAGTGATGGTAACAGCTGGCAATGATCCTTCATTGCTATGTTCCATTAAAAACCAGGTGGCGATGCCGGACAGCAACAGAAGAGAAGCTGCGACCGCCCATTTCCATCGCTGCATGGAACGCACCGGAACTGGATGCGATGCTGTCTGTTCCTCCTGAACAAACTGCGCTAACCGCTCACTGAGACGCTTATTCCGGATGTTGCGTTCATTGAATTCAGAGAGGATGATCTCAGCCTGGCTGTACTGGTCAAACAATTGCTGGTTGGCAGCGGAAGATTGTCTCCATTCATCCAGCTCCTTCTTTTCATTGTCCGTCAGGGTGCCGAGTGCATTCCTGATCATATAAGCTGCTATACGTGCTTCGTTGGTCATGCAGAAAATTGTTCAATCTAATTAATACAACAGGGTTGTACGATTGTCACATACAAAAACATGATATTTTTAAAGAAACTGGCAGAACATAAGCCAGGAGCGGAAACTGAGCCGCAATTGTTTCAAGGCCAGACTTTTCTGGTTGCGTACCGTATGCTCATTGATCCGGAGGATGGTGGCAATTTCCTGATTGGATTTTCCTTCTAAATAAGCCATGGAGAAAATGCTGGCGGTCTGTGGAGGCAGTTTTTTCAGCAACAATTCTATTTCCCGCATCAGTTCTTCCATGAACTCATGCGCGGCAAATTCATTTTCTTCACCTGCATGCAGCAGTTGCAAAGCTTCGGCTTCCCTGGCTGTTCTGCGTTGGGATGACTTCAGATGGTTGAGACAAAGATTGCGCGCGATGGTATAGAGCCAGGGCCTGAGCGGACGCGATGGATCCAGGACAGCTTTCTGTAACCAGAGCGTCTGAAACACAGAGGCAGTGATATCTTCAGCATCCTGCTCACCAGGAAGGTATTTCTTTACATAATAGAAGATCGCATCCAGGTGGGAGGAATATACCAGGGTATAAGCAGCTTCATCACCGGCGATGAGTCGCTGAAGCAGTTCAGTTTCCTGATATGTGGGAGGGGGCGTCACCTTAACCGGGTACCTTGAATGGATTACTGTAAAATTAAAATGGAAATTTATTTTGCCCGCCGTATGATGACAGGCGAGGATAAGAACCTGCATTATACAGAAGATATTTGAGAGTATACCAAATCAGGAGCATATTTTTGCAGCTTACACAACTATCATTCATGAATTACTGGCAATTTTCCATCAGGCCGCTCGATCAGCAACAACGTGACATCATGGTAGCTCAATTAGGAGAGATCGGTTTCGAAGGGTTTGAGGAAGCCGCTGATACCCTGCATGCATTCATTCCTGAAACAGACCTGGATGAAGAGGCCCTGCAGCAATTGCTGGGTGCAGAACTGGAGTGCAGCCGCAAACTGGTGCCACCCACCAACTGGAATGCCGATTGGGAAAAGAATTTCGAGCCGGTGGTAGTGCATGACTTCGCAGCGATCCGTGCACATTTTCATGAAGCCATCAGCGATGTGCAGCATGATGTGATCATCACTCCCAAAATGAGTTTCGGCACCGGGCACCATGCCACTACCTTCATGATGATCGAATACATGCGTGAACTGGATTTTAAAAATAAGTCCGTGCTTGATTTCGGAACAGGCACTGCTGTACTGGCCATCCTGGCAGAAAAACTGGGAGCTGAAAAAATTGTGGCGATCGACAATGACGACTGGAGCATTGAAAACTCCCGGGAGAACATCCAGGTGAATGACTGTACAAAAATTGAATTACAGAAAGCAGACAAGCTGGAGCTGGCACAGCAATTTGATATCATTCTTGCCAACATCAATAAAAATGTGCTCCTGGGTAATATGACATCCATCAGACAACATTTGAAGGGTGGGGGTGTTGTAATCATGAGCGGGCTGCTGAGTGGCGACAGGAAAGATATCGAAGCAGCAGTAGTGAAGGAAATGTTAAAGGTGGATGAACAAAAGGACAGACAGAACTGGATAGCCCTGCGAATAAGTGTAAAACCTTAGCTGGATACGAAAAAGAATGGATTTAGTTCCCGGAAAGACAATAAGTTGAGTGGTTTTTCCGTATTTTCGTTTTCCAACTTCAACTTAACTATTCAATGAAAGAGGTACTACTCATTGTAATAGCGTATTTGATAGGCTCTGTTCCGACCGCTGTTTGGGTCAGTAAAGCTTTCTTCGGCATCGATATCCGTGAATACGGAAGTGGTAATGCCGGCGCTACGAACACATTTCGCGTTTTAGGTCCCCGCTGGGGCACTTTCGTGATGGCTATTGACGTGATCAAAGGCGTTATCGCTACCAGTCTTTACATTTTTTTACCGTTTTATATGTCCAACGAGTGGGACAGGACCAATCTGATGATCGGTCTGGGTCTGGCTGCTGTATTGGGACATATCTTCCCCATCTGGGCTGATTTCCGTGGAGGAAAGGGCGTTGCCACCCTGTTCGGGATGATCATTGCCATCCAGCCGCTGGTGGCCATCTGCTGTGTGGGTGTTTTCCTGTCAGTGCTGTACCTGACCAGGTTCGTGTCACTCAGTTCCATCCTGGCAAGCGTTGCCTTTGCCGTTCTCATCCTTTTTATTTTCCGGGCTGAAGAGCCATTATACAGGGCCTTTGCCATTGCAGTAGCGCTGTTGGTGATCCTCACGCACCAGAAGAATATCAGCCGGCTTATCCGCGGCAGCGAAAGCAAGGTACCCATCCTCAAGTACCGCGACCGCCGAAGAACGCGTCGCAGGGAATCCAAGGTGGAGGACTGATAATCATTTCCATTCAGATTTCTTTATATCCAAATTAACTGGTCAATGGTTAGGCCTGGTATCAATATTTTACTGATTGGTACAAGAATTGATTTTCTAACTTTGACAAAACATCCTCCATGCAAAAGATAATTTTAGCCGCCACACTGGCTTTAGGATTCGCAGGTTGTTCCCAGAACGCAATTACCGGGAAGAACCAGCTCACGTTATACAGTGATGCAGATATTCAGAATATGGCAGCCCAGGAGTACAAACAGTTCCTGTCTTCCAATAAAGTGGTATCCACCACTGCCAGCAAGGATGCGGAAATGGTGAGAAGGATCGGGCAGCGCCTGACCACCGCCATCAACAATTACTATACACAGAAAGGTCTTTCTGCCGAGCTCGCAGGGTACGCCTGGGAGTACAACCTGGTAAGCTCCGATGAGGTGAATGCCTGGTGTATGCCCGGTGGTAAGATCGTCGTTTATACCGGACTGTTACCTATCACTCAGAACGAAGCTGCCCTGGCAGTGGTGATGGGGCACGAGATCGCGCACGCACTTGCCAAGCATGGTAACGAACGTATGAGCCGTGCATCGCTGGCTGAACTGGGTGGACAGGCGCTCTCCGTAGCACTGGCCAACAAGTCTCCGATAGCTCAGAATATCTTCATGAGTGCTTACGGCGTAGGTACCAATGTTGGTGTTATGTTGCCCTTCGGCAGGGCGCAGGAACTGGAAGCAGACAAGTTCGGACTGATCTTTTCTGCTATGGCAGGATACAATCCACAGGAAGCAATTCCACTTTGGGAAAGAATGGAAAAGGCCGGTGGAGGTAATAAACCACCCGAATTCCTGAGCACTCACCCCTCTGAAGGAAGACGTATAGAAAAGCTTAAACAACTGATGCCTGAGGCACTTACATATTATAAACCAGTTGGCAAATAATCTGGCAAGAACTTAATCAGATTTTAAGAAAAGCCCGCCCAGTCTGACTGATGCGGGCTTTTTGTATAAAAATAGTTACACTTATTACCTTTTTTTACTACCTTTGCAATCCCGTCTTTTTAAACCCTAAGCAATATCAAAAACTTCTCAGGCATGTCGCAAAACTTATTGGATAAGCTTCAGCTACAGGAAGAAAAAAATGTACTGATTCAGGGTCTTCCTTCCTCGATTGAAAAACAATTCGTGAAATTGTCTTTCGCCAAGAATTTAACTCCATTGCTGAAATCGCGTAAGATCGATTTTGCATTGATATTCGCGGTGAACGAGAATCAACTGAGTGGTATCGTCAACGAAGTACTTCCTGCCCTGCGGGAAGAAGGGAAGTTCTGGATCGCATATCCCAAGTCTACTTCAAAGATCGTGACAGACCTCAACCGTGCATGCAGCTGGAGCTGTGTGAGCGATGCAGGGTTTGAAAGGTCCGAGGAAGTGCCACTCGACCATGTGTGGGTGGCTATTCGTTTCAACCGGATCAATAATGCAGCTAAACCAGCTGCCGTACCTGGCGCCCGTCGCGTAAGCGCTGGCAAAAGGGCTCCATCTCCGGTGATGGCAGAGTAATTGTTATTGTGTTCAATAATTTTAGATGATGAAAGGTTCCTGTTGTTCCGGGAGCCTTTCTCTTTTATGTCTATTTGAGGATAACTGTGCCGAGTTTTTTCGTCAGCTCGATCTCCAGTTGTTTCAGGTGGGCATGTGTTTGTATCAGCACCATCAGTTCTTCAGAAGAATGTGGCTTGCTCATATCCCGCTGGTTCTCCTCCAGCAGTCTTTTTATCTTTCGCAGTTTGAGATAATGAATAGCAGAGTTCACCGGTAGCAGATGTTTGGCCTCTTCTTCCTTGAAACTTCCCTGCTCCAGCACTTCAGCCCATTTTTTGCTCACTTCATACGGAAAATCCATGATCTGGATCACCAGCGCAGACAATGTCTGATCCTCATGATAGAGAAAGCTTTTCATGCCCGGTTCCAGACCCGCTTCATACCAGGTCTTGTAAAACTCCACAATACGCATGTACTCCGGATTGTCCAGCAACTGGTTCTCTATCACTTCAGCGATCACAAAACTGGCAACGGTACTGGCGTCCTCCCAGGGTTTGTTACCATGTTCCAGCAGCACCCGGATCAGTTCTTTCTCATTCTGATCATCGCGGGTAAGCAACGCCAGCGTATCATCACCGGGAGCAGGAGGCAACAGTTGCCCCTGGCCAGCATCAGGGAATGAACCCTGATCCCAGCTATCGTCTTCTGCATAGAATGTATCTTCAGGAAAGAAGCCATCCTCTCCGGTAGGAACGGCATTGAAATTATTAGGGCCTGGCTGTTGTGGAGGCGCCTGCTGATTGCCTCCCTTATTGGTCCGCTGCTGCGGGTTATTGTATTGCTGCTTCTGTTGTTGCTGGCCTTCCTTTGTTATCTTTTCCCTGATGAACTTATTCACCAGGTTGGTAAATCCTGTTTCTTCAATGCGAAGCATTTCAGAACAACGGCGGATATAATCCTGCTGCTTGGTGAAATCCTCCGCTTTGTTGAGCTTGGAAATGGTCTCGGCCATCTGGTTCACCACGGCAGCTTTCTTATTCGTGTCGCTCCCGGCATCCTTCAACATCACTTCCAGCTGAAAGATGATGAATTCTTTCTTATTGTTTTTGATGAATTCCTGGAAGGCTGCAGCACCTACCTTGTTCACATAGCTGTCAGGATCCTCATTGTCGGGGATCAGCACCAACTGAACGTTCAAACCCTCTGTGAGCGCCAGTTCCAGGCCGCGAAGCGCTGCCTTCACACCGGCTCCGTCGCCATCATATATGATGGTGAGGTTATTGGTGTATTTGTGCACCAGCCTGAGCTGATCCGGCGTAAGGGAAGTACCACCTGAAGCCACCACGTTTTCTATACCTGCCTGGTGCAGCGATACCACATCGGTATAGCCTTCCACCAGCAGACATTCATCCAGTTTATCGATGGCCTGCCTGGCCTGGTACGAGCCATAAAGGATCTTACTCTTGAGATATAATTCGTTCTCCGGTGTATTGATGTATTTGGGAGCACGCTCCACCTTGCCGATCACACGCGCACCAAAACCGATGATCTTGCCGCTCTGGTTATGAACGGGGAAGATGATACGGCCGCGGTAGTTGTCGTAACTCCGGCCATCACGCTGCGCCACCAGTCCGCTTTTCACCAGCAGATCGATATTGTATTGCGCATTGAGCGCCGTGGATACAAAGCTCTGGCTGTCCTGCAGGCTGTAACCCACCTGGAATTTTTTCAGCACTTCCTCGCGGAAGCCGCGTTCTTTGAGGTAACTGAGGCCGATATCCTGGCCTTCCTCTGAATTGAAAAGCTTATCCTCGAAAAATTTCTGAGCGAAGGTGTTGATGATATAAAGACTGTCGGCCACCTGGCGCTGTGCCACCACTTCCGGGCTCACGGCGGTTTCTTCCACTTCCACGCCATACTTGTTGGCGAGCCAGCGAAGTGCCTCCACATAGGAGTATTTCTCCAGCTCCATCAGGAAACCGATGGCATTGCCGCTCTTGCCGCAACCAAAACATTTGAAGATCTCTTTATTGGCCGAAACGGTGAAGGAGGGGCTTTTCTCGTTGTGGAAAGGACAAAGCCCGAGGTAGTTGATACCCCGTTTTTTGAGTTTCACATAACTGCCCACGATCTCCACGATATCGATACGGCTGAGGATCTGTTGTATGGTGTGTTGGCTTATCACGCTGATTGACAGTAATTAGGCTGGTCTGATTGTAGTTGTAAGAAAAATGTTCCGTATTTGAAACAGTTGTCCCATGGGACAGTCTGCAAATATATGCCTCTGCTTTCAAGGCGCAAAGTAAACACCAGGGTGTGCCCAGTAGCTCGCATCTGGCGAGTTACTTATATTTCTTCCCCTTCGGCAAACACCGGGTCGCCGGAGGCGACGGAATAAAAGTCACTCGCGGGGACGCGAGCAACTGGGCAAACCATGCCAAAAAAGGTTCATATCACGTGCATAATTTTAATGTGCATCCTACCCATTTCCCTGAAACTATTCGTAATTTAGAATTGAGCTTACTTACCCATTATTCTTCCCTTGCTGAAAACATTGCAGCATACTCCAACATGATTTCCTCTCCCTTACCATGCTGCACAGCTGATCCTATCCGTAGAAGGCTTTAGTTCTTTTATTTCTTCACCTAAATTTCCTCCCATGGTTACTACCGATGTTGCACAGCTTTCAAGAGAATGTAATGCCTGGCGGGAGACATTGCGTTCCGACAGAAGCTCCGTTACCGAATTGGATTCCCGCCTCCAGGATCTGGCAGGCACCCAATCCACAGAAGACGTACTCATCGAGATCGATCACTTTCACAATCAGTTCTACATCCAGCAGCTGAACATCCATGATCTCAAACACGCCATCCGATCGCATCAGCAACAGATCGACTCCGAGATGCAACTCCACAACGGACAGGTCAATGATGATACGCTCAACGATCATGAAAGGCTCTACGACAATTTTCAACAGCTTGAACACACGCTCAAAGATCTTAAACGCGATTTCACCGTTTTTGTAGACCGCAACCGATAGCGGAATTTATTGCTTTGGCTCAATTCAGCCATCGCAGCAGGTTTTATTCCTCTGCGCTCCCTGCCGCCCCCTTACGGCCAGGGTTACTGATCATTCCATTTCACTCTCTTAAACTTTTAGCTATGCCAGAATTTGATACCTCACACGTCAAAAACATAGTCTTGCTGGGGCATGCCGGCTCCGGCAAGACCACATTGGCGGAATGCATGCTCTACGAAGCAGGCATCATCAACCGCCGCGGTTCCATCCAGGAACGCAATACTGCCGGAGACTACCATGAACTGGAACAGGAGAGAGGCAGCACCGTTTTTTCCAAACTCCTGCACACCAAATGGCGCGGATATAAGATCAATATCATCGACACACCCGAGTACGACGACTTTGCCGGAGAGCTCGTCTCCGCCCTTCGGGT
>NZ_JBQCGW010000135.1:0-11696 GCF_051955275.1 Pseudobacter sp.
GCCGCTACTGACCATTATAGGGTTGATCCGCGTATCGGTGGGAATAAAGCTTATCACAGTCTGGCAGAAGCCATTCATAACAGAGGCATGAAACTAATACAGGACGCGGTTTACAACCATGTGGGCATTGAACATTTCCTGTACAGGGACATGCCGGACAGCAGTTGGTTCCATTTCTGGCCAACTTATACCAATACCACTTACAAAGACCAGACGCTGATGGATCCTTATGCGGCGGGTATTGATAAAAAGAAAATGAGCGATGGCTGGTTCGTACCATCCATGCCCGATATCAACCAGCAAAATCCCTTCATGGCAAACTTCCTGATACAGCATGCTATCTGGTGCACGGAAGAATTCGGACTGGATGGATGGCGCATCGATACCTATGCCTATAATGACCTCGATTTCATGAACCGATGCAATAAGGCGCTGCTGGATGAATACCCGCAGCTGCATATCTTCGGTGAAACCTGGGTACACGGTGTTACCAATCAAAGCTTCTTTACTTCAAGCCATATTGATATCCCGTACAGGAGTAACCTGCCCGGTGTAACCGATTTCCAACTGAACCTTTATGGTATTACACCCGCACTGACACAGCCTTTTGGCTGGACGGAAGGCGTGAACAAACTATACAGTACTGCCGCCAAAGATTTCGTGTACAGGGATGCGCGGAGGAATGTGATCTTTCTGGATAACCATGATCTCAGTCGATTTTACTCCATAGTGGAAGAGAATATTCCCAAACTCAAAATGGGCCTTTCCTGGCTGCTTACCTACAGAGGCATTCCACAGCTGTATTACGGTACGGAAATATTACTGAAAGGTTATGCAAATCCGGATGGGCTGGTACGCCAGGACTTCCCGGGAGGGTGGGCCGCCGACTCCAGTAACAAGTTCACAGCCGCAGGCAGGACCGTTGCGGAGAATGATCTCCTCAACTACACCCGTACACTGGCGCAGTTCCGTAAAAATTCTTCCGCACTCACCAGTGGAAAAATGATGCAATATGTACCGGAAGATGGCGTATATGTATATTTCCGTTACGATGAAAAGCAGACCATTCTCTGCATCATGAATACGAACGATACTACCAAAACCATTGCTGCCTCCCGCTTTGCGGAACGCATGAAAGGTTTCGGTAATGCAAGGGACCTCATCAGCGGAAACTCTTTTTCCATCAGGGATTCCATTTCTGTACCTGCCTGGACACTGACCACTGCTGAATTGGTACGATAATTCCTGTATCTTTAAGTACCATGGCATCACCCTTGAAGTACGAGGAATTACATTTTATCGACAGCACCCGTCCGGTCTGGAATTACTCATTATTTACAGACGAAGACGTCCGCAATTACCAGCAGGGCACCCACTACAGGCTCTATGACCTGTTCGGCTCCCATGAGATTACTGTGCTGGAAACCCCGGGATTTTACTTTGCAGTATGGGCGCCCAATGCCACCTACATTTCAGTGATCGGAAATTTCAATCACTGGAATACTGAAGCGCACCCGCTCATTGTGCGCACCGATAACTCAGGCATCTGGGAAGGCTTCATTCCGCATATGCGTAAGGGTGAGGTGTACAAATATCATATCCATGGATTCAAAGGACGCAAGCTCGATAAAGGTGATCCCTATGCCAATTTCTGGGAACTGAGGCCACAGACAGCCAGCATCACCTGGAACCTGGATTATGAATGGAAGGATGCGGACTGGATGGCAGAACGCAGTGCCCACAATGCTTCCGACGCTCCCTGGAGCGTGTACGAAATGCACCTCGGCAGCTGGATGCGCCCTAATAAACACAACGAAGAAATTTATAACAGTTACGCACAGATCAGTGAGCGTTTAGTACCTTACATAAAAGAAATGGGCTTCACCCATGTGGAGTTCATGCCCGTAATGGAACATCCCTTCGATGGCAGCTGGGGCTACCAGGGCACCGGCTATTTTGCACCCACATCGAGGTATGGAGACCCGCAGGCATTCATGGCCATGATCGATGCATTGCACCAGGCAGGCATCGGTGTGATCCTGGATTGGGTGCCATCACATTTTCCCTACGATGCACATGGCCTCTTCATGTTCGACGGCACGCATACTTATGAGTATGCTGACATGCGCAAAGGTTTTCACCCCGACTGGAACAGTTATATTTTCAACTACAAACGCGGCGAAGTAAAATCCTTTCTCATCAGCAGCGCCCGTTTCTGGTTTGAATATTTTCATATCGATGGTGTTCGCGTGGATGCTGTGAGCTCCGTGATCAAACTGAACTATTCGCGAACACACGGGCAGTGGGAACCGAATGAACATGGTGGTGATGGCAACCTGGAAGCCATCGCCTTCATCCGCGATCTCAATGAAACCATCTACCGCGATTTTCCGGATGTTCAGACCATTGCCGAAGAAGCTACTGACTGGCCGGGTGTTTCAAGCCCCACCTGGAAGGACGGTCTGGGTTTCGGCATGAAATGGATGATGGGCTGGATGCACGATACCCTGGATTATTTCCATATGGACCCGCTTTTCAGGAGCCATTACCAGGATAAGTTTGCATTCAGCATGATGTACTATTATGACGAGAACTTCATGCTGCCGCTGAGCCATGATGAAGTGGTGCATGGCAAGAGCCCGATGCTGTACAAAATGCCTGGAGATGAATGGCAGAAATTTGCGAACCTGCGCACACTCTACACCTATATGTTCACCCACCCGGGAGGAAAACTTCTGTTCATGGGTAATGAGTTTGGTGCCACACAGGAATGGAATTACAAATCAGAGCTGCCATGGGAACTGCTGCAGTTTGAGTCCCATACCGGATTGAAGGATGCTGTCCGTGACCTCAATCTGCTGCTGCGCAACGAGCCTGCTTTATATGAAAACCAATTCAGCAAGGTAGGGTTTGAATGGGTGGATCTTAACCATCGTGACGAATGCGTGGTGGCCTACAAACGGAAAGGAAAAAATCCTGAAGACGATATACTGGTAATACTTAACCTCACACCGGAGGTGCGTCGCGACTGGAAACTCTATACAAAAGGAAAAGATTCGTGGAAAGAAATCTACAATTCAGACGATAAAAAATATTGGGGAACAGGCGACGTTTTCAATCCTGAGATTTTAACTGTTTTGGTGGATAAAAAAGAGATGCTCTACGAAATAAACGTACATTTACCGCCGTTGGGAGCAGTAGTAATAGGGTAACCAGCTACACGTAACCTTTTTTGATCCAATACCAATTCAAGAACATGCGAAAGTACCTCACAATGGCGGGGTTGCTGTTATTGTCCGCAGCCACTTACAGCCAGGCAGACAGCGCTCTGTTCTATCAGCAGAAGGGCATTGCTGAAAAGCAGGCCAGGCGCTTCAAGGAAGCTGAAAAAAATCTCATCAAGGCTTCTCAGTTCGATCCCAAAAACACATCGGTGCAAATTGATCTTGCTGCTGTATTGCAGGAAATGAACCGCTATATGGAAGCGAGAGAAAAATTACTGGCAGTTGAAAGGGCCGAACCCAACAACCTCACCGTTGTTGAAAATCTGGCGGAACTCAGTGTGAACCTGCGTAAATGGGATGATGTGATAAGGCTCACCACAAGAATGAAGCAACTGAACAGTCCTAAATCCGTGAATTTCCTGCTGGCCAAAGCCAATTATGAAACGGAAAAGTATGGAGAAGCCCTGAAATATTGCGAACTCGCATTCAAGGACGATCCGAAGAAAGCAGAAACACCTTATATCGCCGCACGTGCATTTGTGGAGATGAGCAATTACAAACGGGCAGCCGGATGCTTTGAACAGGCGCTGGAACGCGATCCCACCAATGCAAAGTGGATGTATGAAGCCGGGCTTACTTACTACGCCATTCCTGACGACAAGAAAGCGATTTACTGGTTTGAAAAAGCAGGAGAGAACGGCTATAAGAAATCAAACGATTACCTGGAAAACCTGGGTAACGCCTATCTCAATACCGGTCAGTTCGACAAAGGAATGGAGATCATGAACCAGATGCTGAAGAACAGGCCCGGCGATAAAGAGCTTATGTACACTATCGGTGATGCCTTCTACAAAGCAGGTAAATGGGATGATGCCATCAATATGTGGGACAGGATCCTGACGGTGGATGCAAAAAATGCCAATGCCATCTTCATGATCGGTATGGCTTATATCAAGAAAGGAGAGAAGGAGAAAGGGCAGAAGCTTTGTGATGCAGCCATCGAAATCGACCCCGGCCTCGCGAAGAACCGCACTGAAAAGAAAATGCCGAACGGACTGTAACCACAAAGGTTACAGATCATCAAAATAATACATCTTCTCCACCTGGGTGGACCCACCGAAAACACCCAGGCCGAATTGCACATTACCCGCAGGTGAAGACAGCTGGTTGGCGGGAATTGAACCAAAATCTGTTTTATACTTCTCGTATGTAATCAGGTATTTGTACAGTTCCCTGCTGGCCGACTTCACCTGCAATAACACCCTTCCCTTCTGCTCATCCCTTCCGGTTACAAAGAACTCCTTATCGATGCTGAACGTGAGCTCGTACCTGTTGTTCAGGAAATTTACGTCTGAAAGAAAGATGCGGCGGAACGCATTATCGGATCCGTCGAATTTCAGGTTCTCGATATTCAGATCGCGGGAATATAAATTGAGGCGCAGGAATTTCTGCAGCGGGATCGTGTCTTTATGCAGTTTCACCGCCGGATCATGCTGAACTTTTTCATACAACTTCTTTCCTTCTTCCGTATCACAGTCGTACTTCACACCCTGGTAATTGAAGGTCTTTCTTATCTTCAGCAACTGCTTCACTGCTTCTATCACAAATCCTTCGATCTGATCAGGCAGGTCTTTCAGTATCAGTTTCACCTGCAAAACAGGTTTACCCTGTCTCAGTTCACTGCTTGTATCTAATGTAATTACCTGCACGGGATCAGGAATACGGGTAACGGCACGCGCATTGCCAAGTACAGGATGACTTATTTCAAGCGTGTAGGTAGTATTCGGTTTGAAATACTGACGGATGTAAAAGATGGAAGCGGGATTGCCTTCAGACTGCTGCGATTTATCGGCACGCAGCAACCATTTACCGCCGCTTTCCTCACTCAGCACCACAGTGGCATCGTTTATCTTTTCAAACTGGATCAGGTTACCACTTCCTGCACGGATAGTGCGCGCCACGGGAATGCGCACTATATCTCCGGCCGTTGCTTCAGACAATACCACCAGCTTATCGTCTTCTTCAGTATCCGGGAAGAAATTCTTCTTGCAACCAGCCAGCAGTACTATCAGTAAGAACACATAATATCGTTGCAAGGTCATTCTCATCAGAAACTGATATTGTATGATACATAAGGGGTAACGCTGAAGAACTGGTACCTGGTAGTTACCACCAGTGATCTTCTTCCCAATGTTCCTTCCAGGTCATACACGTACTGGCTTGGCGCTCCATAAACATTGTAAATTCCCAGGATCATTTTTGCCGGCAGTTTTTTATTGAGCAGATGATGGAAACCAGCTGAAACATCCAGCCTGTGATAAGCCGGTGTTCTGTAAAGTTTAGCTGTTGTATTCTGGTAGATCAGCCTGTATTCATCGGGAGCCATCGGATCTTTGATCTGCTGCGCATCATCAAAATCAGGATATACGCTGCTCGGCAGCGTGAACACATCGCCGGTGGCGAAGGTCCAGAGTGCCGCCAGGTTCCAGCGTTTGCCTACCAGGTAGGAGGCAGCCATACTGAGATCATGACGGCGATCATATTTGAACGGGAATTTCACCCCTTTGTTCACAGACCTGAACTGACGCCAGTTCCAGGACAAAGTGTAACTGACCTGTGCCGTCCATCTGGGTGATTTCCGGAAGAACATCAACTCCGAGCCATAACTCCATCCCTTGCCCGTTTGCACGGATTGCTCCCAGCTGCTGTTGTTGAGAAAGAGATTCTTACCCTCGATATAATTGGTAACGTTCAGGAGTTTCTTGTAATAAAATTCAGCACTGAATGTTCCCAGTTTTTTATTCTGATACAGATAGCCCACGTTGATCATCCTGCTCTGCTCCGGTTTCAGTTTACCGGTTGCAGGCACCCACGCGTCACTGTTTACGCCCATATATGGATTGGTTACCTGGTGCAGGTATTGCGCCATCTGGCTCCACGCCACACTCAGCTGCTGATGTGCATCCAGTCTGTAAGCCGCATAGAACCTGGGCTGCCAGCTGTTGAAACTGAAATTGCTGTACCGATAATGGGAGAAGTGAATGCCGGGCCTTACACTGAGCCGTTTATTCACCCTGATATCTGACTCGCAGAACAATACATATTCGCGGAACGACAGGGTGGGGAAAGTGCTGAATTCTTCGGGATCATCGATGAAATCCTGTGTTACATTCCTGGTGAATGGTTTGATATCAGTATAAGAGATCTTTCCACCCATATTCATTCGCCACTTATTGGAAGGAGTGAACTCAACCATACTGCGGAGATTGTATTGCTTGATGCTGGAGAATATATTGTACACTTTGTTCTGCACCATCACGCCGGAACTGTCGTACAACGAATATTTGAAACCCGCGATATTACTGTAACTGCTGTAATTGACACTGGTATTCACGAATGCTTTCGGCCCCAGCACACGGTTCCAGGTGATGGCCATATTCTTGTTTCCCCATTGATGGCGGTTGTTGATATTGTTTTCATTGAGCGCCAGGTTATCATCTCCCGCATAAACATTTACCATGATCTTGTCTTTCTTACCAAGCAGATGTGTGGCCTTGAACTGCAGGTCATAGAAGTTCAGGTTCACGCCCCGCTGTATCAGTCTGAGAAAAGGATTCACCCAGGTATGGCGGAAACTGAGCATCATGGAGGTCTTATCTTTTTTAACGGGACCTTCAATGGTGAAGGAACCTGCCAGCACACCGGCATTGATCTCACCTTTCCATTTCTTCATATTTCCATCCTTGGTATTCACATCCATTACGGAACTGAGACCGCCACCAAAGCGGGAAGGGAAATTGCTCTTATAGAGATACATGCTCTTGAGGGCCGTTTTGTTTACGATAGGCAGTGAGCCCAGCAGGTGCATGGGATTGAAAACAGGATTTCCATCCAGCAGGAAAAGATTTTCTCCGGGATTACCACCCCGGACCAGGATGCCGTTTGGGATATCGGCCACGTTCTTTACACCGGGTAACTGGTAAAGGCTGCGCAACACATCAGGCTCGCCCAATACATTGTTATAATCTTCTGCATTCACTTTGTCGGCTCCTTCTTTCTTCTGCCGCTGCCCCCCGGAGATCACCACTTCTTCAATGGGAGGAAGCGGCTGGAGCTTTATATCTTTCCGGATATCCTGTTGCAGGTCCGGAACAATGATCAGGTTGGCAGAATATCCTGCATAGGAAAACTGCAGGGTCTGTTTTCCTTCGGGCAGAGAGATGGTGAAGTAACCATGCTGGTTTGAGTACGCGCCGAGCTTGTGTACCGGGTCCCAGATGGTGGCTTCTGTGAGTGGTTCTCCGCTGGATTCATCTTTCACGAATCCGAAGACTGAAAACCAGGCCAGCAGCGCATCATCGGGCAATGGCGTAGGAGCGGGAGCAATGATGAGTTTGTTGTTTCTTTCGAGCACACGGATACGTTG
The DNA here is from genome assembly GCF_051955275.1 of Pseudobacter sp. Classification (NCBI taxonomy): domain Bacteria; kingdom Pseudomonadati; phylum Bacteroidota; class Chitinophagia; order Chitinophagales; family Chitinophagaceae; genus Pseudobacter; species Pseudobacter sp. Next base: position 7,651 of record NZ_JBQCGW010000135.1, read on the forward strand.
TCCTTTCAAAACCTGCTGAAGTAAAGCGCCCAGGTTGGAAGGATTTCCCTGTAAAGCGATCAACTTACCTGTATCAATAACCGAAGTGGAATATTCTATGATCACATTGCTGCGATGATTGATATCTTCCAGGAAGGAACGGATATTTCCTTTATTATTTGAGGGAATGAAACCCGTACTGAGAATGCGTTGCTGGGCATGCAGCTGTGAGAAGCTCATGCATCCAAAGATGACGAGTATTGTAAAAAGCAGATCCTTCATGCCAAAGCCTGGGGAACCAGGGGTCTTTTAGGCTGAGCAATATGGCACTTTTTATGAATATTCAGTTATTATTTGCGAAAAAAAATAACCTGGCCATTTTCTTCTTTTGTGCTGAGGCCGGTGGCGAGTTTGATCTCTTCCAGCACTTCGGAAACCGGCTGGTCCCTGAACCGGGCATTGATATGCATCAATTCCGCAGCCGGCAAAAGCGTGTCAGGTAATACAATGGGCAGGTCGTAGTAATCTGCAACGGCATCCAGGGCCTCCGCGAGGGGCGTATTCCTGAATTCCAGCAAGCCTGTTTTCCAGGCCAGGTAATTGGAATCAGAAACGGTTTCCTGCAGCAGCTCGCCATTGGCGAGCACAGCTTTTTGTCCGGCAGTGAGGATCACCTGCCTGCCTTCGGTGTGTTTACCAGACATGCTCACTTTTCCGGAGGAAACTATCACTTCATCTGCCTTATCAGTGGAATGCACCAGGAAGGAAGTTCCAAGTACCTTGATAGTGGAATTATCGGTTGATATCAGGAAAGGCTGTTTTGCATTGTGTTCTACTTGGAACCAGGCTTCGCCCTTGAGTTGCACCCGACGTACGGCGCCATCGAAGCTGGCTGCAAACTCAATGGTACTGCCTTTCCGGAGAAAAACGGATGACCCGTCCGGCAGGGTGACCGGCATCATGGCTTTGGTAGCCATTATTTTTTGCATGGAAGCATCTCCCGAACGCCAGAAATACCATCCGGTGAAGACTGCAACCAGGAAGGCTACAGCAATCGCCAGGCGTTTTAAAGGAAATACCATGGCTTTCTTCTCCTTCCGGCGAATGGAATTGTCCACTTTATCCCAGGCAGCCGCCGTATTGAAAGGAATGGCCGGGAACATTTCTCCGCCTTTCTCCCAGATGAGTTGCATCTGTTCAAATTCATGCCGGTTACTGTCGGATGCAGCAAGCCATTGCTCTAAAGCAGTCAGATCCTGGGGAGTAGCCGTTCCCTGGAATTTGCGGGCGATTATATCGTTTATCTGGTCGTCCATCTGTTAAAATACTATAACAAGAAACGGGAATGAACCCCTATCTGGATAAGCGAATAAAATATGAAAACCAGGATGACAGGCAGCCAGACCTGCTTTTCCCGGATGAAATTCCTCATTATTTTCAATGCTTTGCCCATCTGGTTCTCAACCGTTTTAATGGAAATCCCCTGCGTTACAGCTATCTCCTGGTAAGTGAGCTTGCCCATCCTGCTCAGGAGAAATACTTCTTTACATTTCGGGGGAAGCTTTTCCAGTGCTGATTGCAACAGGCTATTGAAATCCGTTTCCACTTTTTCAGAAGCGTACAGGTCCGGGGCCGCTTGCTGTGGTTCCTGGCCCGTCAGCGGGGATACAATTGACCTTTTGTTGCGTTGCAGCCAGGTCAGGCAATTGTTCCTGACGGCCGTGAAGAGATAATAACGGAGACCCGCATCGCCCACCAGGTTCTGTTTTTTCTCCCATACATGCATGAAAATATCCTGCACAATGTCTTCACAGGCATGCGCTTCTTTCAGGATGGTGTATGCGTAATTACAAAGAGGTTCGTAGTAATGGGAGAACTCTTGCTGGAACTGATGGTATAGTGGGCTATTGGTAGACATTCCGTTATAACGGGCGCGTAAAAATAATACAAAGGCAGTAAAAAAGTGGGGGAGGCTTTGTTAAACCTCCCCCTTAACCCTATTGTTCTATTTGTTCTTTTACTGTTTGATCACCTGTTGACGCAGGTTGATTCCATTTCCGGAAAGTTCCAGGGTATAATTTCCGGCGGGCAGGTTGCCCAGATCTGTAAGGCTGGTTGTATTAACGCCTGCGCTTCCCTTTATGTTGTACGATCTTACCAGGGAGCCACTGAAATGGTATATTTTCACGCGGACCGTCTCTTCCTTATCCAGCTTGTAATTCAGGTTCAATACGGAGTTGAAAGGATTAGGAGATGCCTTGATGGTGAGATTCACAAGGTCTGTACGCACCACCATGATCTTTGAATCCGTGACACCACCATCGATATCCACCTGCCTTAACTTATAAAAATTCACTTTTTCCGGACCGTTATCAATGAGCTGGTAACTGCTGTTGCTTCCCTTGCCGCTTACGGTACCGATTGATTTGTACGCAGCACCATCAGTAGCCTTCAACACCTCAAAATGACTATTGTTTATTTCTTCGGCAGTTTTCCATTTGATGTACACTTTTCCGTTGTTCAACGTTGCATCGAGGCTCAATAATCTCACCGGTGTTGCAACAATGCTGCTTACCGGCCCGAATTCAGAAGCATCGCCCGCGCCCGTTGCATTCACGTAGGCCAACGCTGTGATGCGGCTTCCGCCGGTAACAGTGGTGGGCAGTGAAGAAATGGGAATAGTGAAGCTGAACCTCGCTTCGGTGCGGTCGCCACCTGCGCCCGTGCCTTCCTGCGTTTGGCTGTAAGTGCCACTGGTGCCTGTTTCCGTATCTGCTGCATCCAGGGTTGCATCATCCTGACCACGGAAAAGATAGGTCTGGCCTTCTCCGAATGAAGTGGTATACCCAGGCTCGAGCGGGTTAGGGTTGGGGCCCGCATCCGCAATGTAAAATTCGATCACGCTGTTAGGGCGGCTGAACCCCTGAATGGCGAGGTTGCCACCACTAACGGCAACGGACGTGATCACAGGGAAATTGAGCAGGTTATTGGGACCTGCATCCCCATCTCCATCATCGTTAGACGTTACCTTGTTGGCGCCGAGATCAACACCCAGAAGGTTATTGTTATTGAAGATGCTGTTGCGGCTCCATTTGTTACCGAGGGTAAGTCCGGCCACCACAGGATTATTCACAACGATACCGCCGTTATTGTTATTACCGATACGGTTTCCTTCTGCTGCATCTTCACTGCCGTTGTTATTTGAACCGATGATATTATTGGAAACAGAGAACGGATCGAAGGTTGCACTCAGTAAGATACCACTGGCTCCGTTAGCGGCATTGAGAGTTCCGGCCAGGTTGGTGCCGATGGCATTGCCTGCAATGATATTGTCGTTGGTATTGGCTGCCCAGCCTGCACCGAGACCGAAGAAGTTTTCAGTGGTGAGCCTGATGCCATCACTGGTATTGAAACCGATGATATTGGCTTCCACAGCGCTGTTGGCTCCGGTACCGTCTGTACCGATACGCACATCATGACTGTTCATCAGGTGAATACCCTGCTCTGAATTGGGAGCCGCATTTTCAGTGGCTGTAACACCGATATGGTTACCGGCAATCACGGTATTATGACTGAGGAAATTGAGAATACCACGGCCATTGTTCCGTCCGATGATATTGCCTTCCAGTGCATCGCTTACGCCATTACCATTGGTACCAACAGTATTACTGTTGGAGGTAACGGTGAGGAGTATCCCATTACGCGCATTTCCGAAACCGGTGAGCTCTCCTGTTTTATCCAGACCGATGATATTACCTGCGATGGTTGAATTCTGTGTGTTCCAGAAAATGACGCCATCACCTTCACTGTTTCCACCGGTGGAACCGCTGATGAGGTTGCCTTCGTTGGCATCATTGTTATTATCGTCCAGCACACCTACCACCACACCGGTGGTTACGCTGCCGCCCGGACCATTTCCTGTATTTACGGCAATGGCCGCACCATTGTTTCCCAGTCCGCCTACCGAGCCGGTTACGTCTGTTCCAAAATAGTTGCCCCAGATGAAAGCGTTATTGGCGCCCTGCTGAACATAGATTCCATAACGGGTAGCACGCGTGATAGCGAGA
>NZ_JBQCGW010000136.1:0-15475 GCF_051955275.1 Pseudobacter sp.
CAGAGCGTCCATTTTTTCTCTTCTGTTTTTTCTGAGGGAAGTTTTTTGTCCTCGTATTTTTCGGGCTTTTTGAGGTTGAAAGACCATGCCTGAGCCTTTACCTCCTGGAGGATGGCCATGGCTAATACGATCACGAATAAGATCCTGGATAATACCTTCATGAGCTACGCAAGCTAAATCCTTTATAACTGATTATGAATTATTTTATTTTAAAGATAAGCCTATTTTTTTTTGTTAACCACGTAGTAGGGTTTTCATTCTAAACTATTACCTTTAAAGCCAGAGAATTACTGTAGTTATGGCCAAATTCGATGCCAATTCCACCCTCAAGCGTTTACAAAACCGCTACCGCCTGGTAGTGATGAATGATGATACCTATGAGGAGGTAGTGACTTTCAAATTATCAAGATTAAGCGTTTATATTGTTCTCAGCACAATATTTGTGCTGCTCACAGGTTTAACTGTAGCGCTGATTGTTTTCACTCCCCTGCGGATGTATATTCCGGGTTACGGGGATGTGAATGCCACCCGGGAACTGAGGGAGCTGAAAGTGAGAACGGATTCCCTGCAGCAGGCAATGCAGTACAAGGATAAATACCTGGAGAACGTCAAAAGCGTTTTACAGGGGAATGTGACGGTGAACCTGGATACCACAGCGCTGGAGATCCCCCGTACAGAAACTATTGATGATTAAAACCATATCGTATGTTCAATCAGAAATCCAAATCCGAAAACCAGGTAGAACAAAAACCAACTGCACCATCCGGACAAGCCACCATCATTGCCGCCGGCACCACGCTCAAAGGTGATATCAACAGCAGCGGCGATATCCGGATCGATGGTAATCTCGAAGGAAATGTTCACTGTTCAGCCAAAGTAGTGATCGGATCCAATGGCAGTGTAACCGGTGATATCAGTGGCGCTCAGGCCGATATCATGGGCAAGGTTACCGGAACCATCCGTGTAAAAGAGTTGCTTCAACTCAAAGGCGGATGCCAGGTACAGGGCAATCTTCATGCATCCAAATTACAGATCGAGCCAAGCGCCAACTTTAATGGTCAGTGTCATATGACCGGAGGGGAGAAGCCTGCTACAGCAGCAGTGTCTTCCAATGGTCTGGCTGATAAAAAGATGGAGAAACTGGCCGCCCAGGCTTAATTTTTCGCTTCCTCACCATACTGCAGGGCAGTTCAGGGAATGTGGCAGGCTTCCGGTTTTGCCGCAGGGCTATCATATTCCCTGGATTGCCGTGATCTTTAGATTCTTTTCTGTTCCTTACCTTTGCACTTATGCAATCACAATCAGCCGCAAAGGCTTTTTTACCTTTAACGATCATCTTTGTAATCACCAGTGCCCTTTTTCTGACCTTCCGTTCACTCTGGCAGGGCTGGGGGATCAGCCCGGATGTTATGATCGTGGGAAATATCATTCTGTTCCTGGCAACGGCCGGGTCCTTTTCCCTTTATCAGAAATCACTCCGCAGCAACAATGTACAGGTATTCCTGCGCATGGTGTATGGGGGCATGTTCCTGAAAATGATGATCTGCCTGATTGCGGCACTCATTTACATCGTAACTTTCAAAAAAGGCGTGAGCAAAGGCGCTATCTTTGGATTGATGTTCCTCTACCTGGTGTATACTTTCGTGGAGGTGTCCATCCTGATGAAACAGAGCAAGCAACAAAAGAAGAATGTCTAAGAAGGAAGCTCCGCTGGAGTATCTGAAACAATTCATTCCACCGGCAGCGGTGCCCAGGGTACTGGAGTACCTGCAGCAATACGGTGTGCATCTTACCATTACCCGCGAAAGGAAATCCATCCTGGGAGACTATCGCCATGCCACCCTTTACAAAACCCACCGCATCAGTGTAAACGGCAATCTCAACCCTTACTCATTTCTCATTACCCTCATTCATGAGCTTGCCCACCTGGTGACCTTTATCCAATACAGTAACCGTGTACAGAGCCACGGTAAAGAATGGAAAGCCCTGTATGCCCTTCTGTTGTCGGATTTTATGGGCAAGGATCTTTTTCCGCCCGATGTGGAGCAAGCCCTGCGCCGTTCCATGCATGATCTCCCGGCCAGCAGTTGTGCAGACGAGAACCTGATGCGCATTCTGAAAAACTACGATCCCCGCCAGGAAGGTGTGGTGATGGTGGAGCAATTACAGGAAGGCCAGTTATTCGATATCGGAGAGGGAAGGATCTTCCGGAAAGGAAAGAAATTACGGAAACGTTATCAGTGTGTGGAGGTAAGAACCGGAAAGGTATATCTGTTCAGCCCGATCTACGAGGTGAAAGAATTACGGAACGCCGGTTAACTCACAAGAGCTATCAAGCCGTAAAGGATCACGTAACTAATCAGGATCAGTCCAAAAAAGAGGCGGGTGCCAAATGCATTGTCTTTCATATTTGTGCTTTTTAGTTTTCTCATGGAATAATGGAAGGCTTTAACGAAAAAATTATGCCAGATATTATGAAGAAGCTATTACTGTGCTGCATACTCCTTGCTGCTGTGCCGCCCCTGCTGGCGCAGATCCCGAGAAATGCCACCGGCCATTACGAGTACAGCCAGGTGATCACCACAGACAGCACCACTGTGGCCGTTTTGCAACAACGTGCGGAAAAGTTCTTCAGCCGCCCCATGCTGGCGCACTGGGATTCCACTTACTCCATTCAATACAATGGCGCATCCGCCCGGGCTGCCGATGGTTATATAGAGATCAATCTCACCAAAGGCCTTTGGGGTGACCGCGCAAAAGTAGGATTGCAATATGCCATCATTCCCTCCGGTAACGGTTATCAGTATTCGATCGGCCGCCTGGTGGTGCGGGGTAAGGAGGGAAAGGAGTTTCCACTTGAAGAAAAGCCTGCTGAATTGAAACATAAACACTACGATCAACTGGTTAACCGCACCCACCGCTATCTTCAGCGCGTGATCGGGTATATGAAAAGGGAGATGAGCGGCGTCCTGTAATGGCAGCTTTGCGGTCTTCCGCATTTTTCTGTACCTTTCTGGTCATTAAGCTTGTAGAAGTTTCAGCCCGATCCTTACCTTATCCCGCTGACATTCTTAGTTATCTGACCAGAACACCCTGCCGAATGAATGAACAGGAACTATTGAAGCAACTGTCCCTTGGAAACCGGGAAGCCTTCTCTGACATCTACTCAAAGTATCATCGAGGTATTTATAATTACCTGCTGAAATTCAGCAGGGACCCGGCATTTACAGAAGACCTGGTACATGATGTATTCCTGAAGTTATGGGAGGCCCGTGAACAGCTGGATGTGAAAAGCTCCTTTGCTTCCTATCTCTACCGCATCGCCCGGAATACCGCACTCACACAACTGAACCGCATCGCCATTTATGATACCATCCGCATGGAGCTGCTGCGCCGTATAACCGGCGGTCCGGCCGACCAGAGCCTGCTGAATGGCGTTGAATCCAAAAACTTTGATGAGCTTTTCCGTAAAGCCGTGGACGAATTGCCCACCCAGCGGAAGGAAGCCTTCCTGCTGGTGCGCCAGCAGGGCCTGAGTTATGAAGAAGCCGCGGACCAGATGCAGATCTCCAGGAATACGCTGAAACAGCACCTTAGCCTGGCGGTGAAGTCTATCCGCGACTATCTCCTGGAGCACGGAAGCATCTCCCTGCTGATGCTTCTGATAGCGTTTTAAATTTTCTTTATTTTTTTTCGATATCCATCCACCCATTCCTTTCATCAAATAGTCCTTTTATTATGGAACGCATGAACAGTGATGTAAACAACCTTCTCCGCAAGTACCTGAACGGCACTATTACCGAGCCGGAAGGTGAGGAATTGTTTGCCTGGCTCAGGGAGCATGCACCGGAGGAGCAGGAAGGAATGGAAGCCTTGCTGAAAGAAACGTACGACAGCTCTTTTACAGAAGGAACAATAATCAGCACAGATGCCAGTGAAAGGATACTCGCAAAGCTCAACGGCTCACTGGATGCAGCGGAAACACCAACTGCATCGGTAGTTCCCATCCGCCGGAGCTGGTTGCGTTATGCCGCTGCGGCAGCCGTGCTGCTGGTACTGGCAGGAGGAGCCTGGTGGATTACAAACAGCAAACAGCCCGTGGAAACACAGCCTCTTGCCAAAACTGAGGTAAAGAAAGAAAAGGAGGCCGTATTGCTTACGCTCCCCACAGGGGAACAGGTTCCCCTTGATTACAGGCAGGGAAGTGTGGTGAAGAAGGATGATTTCAATGTGATCAACGACAGTGGATTGCTGTCTTACCTGGGAAAAACAGCCGTGGTGGAATATCATACCCTGAGCACACCTGCGGGTAAGCAATACGAACTGAAATTACCCGATGGAACGGAGGTTTGGCTGAATGCAAAATCGAGTGTTACTTTTCCCACTGCCTTTACGGGCAGTGAGCGGAAAGTGTACATCACAGGGGAAGCCTATTTTGTAGTGAAAGGGAATTCAAAGCAACCTTTCCTGGTGGATGTGAACAAGAAGGCGATGATCGAAGTATTAGGTACGGAATTTAACGTCAATGCATATACGAATGAGCCGGAAGTGCAGGCTACGCTGCTGAACGGGAAGATCAGGGTGAAGAAAGATGCACAGGCAGTGGAATTGGCACCAGGCGATCAGGCGAGGGTGGATGACACGAAACTTGAACTGAAGAAGAACGTGGACACGGATCTTTATGTAGCCTGGAAGCAGGGCGTGTTCCGTTTCGACAATGCCAGTGCAGCGGCAGTACTCAGGCAGCTTGCCAGATGGTATGATGTGGATGTGGTGTATGAAGGAGCAGTACCTGTTGTGAAGTTCAGCGGAGAGATAAACAGGGAGTCTTCACTGGAAGTGGCTATTGACGTACTGAACAAGATGGGACTGCATACCAGGGCAGAAGCAGGAAAGATCATCGTGGCCCCTTAATAGCTTATCACTATTTAAAATAATCAGCAAACAGGACGTTGGTGAATGACACTTGCCATGCAGCATGGCCGTTCACCGGAACTGAACCCGGAAGGGTAGTGGCGGAGCTCTGCTGTCAAATACCTTAAACCATTTTACTTTATCCCGGCAGCCTTTATTTCAGCATTTAACCAAAACGCAATTATGCTTCATTCAACACCAGAACAGCTGACGGGGAAAACAATCATTCCACCGGGACCAAAGTCCTCAGGCAGGCTAAAGCTCTTACCTGTACTGTTTTTTGTTTTTCTGTGCCCATTATTCAGTATGGCGCAGAAAGTAACGCTCAAGGGGGAGTATACGCTGCAGCAGATCTTTGCAGAAGTAAAAAAACAAACGAATTATGCGGTCATCTACAATCCGGATATGGTAGATGTAAGAGGCCGCGTAAGCGTGGATGCCAGCAAGCAGTCGCTGGAGTCTTTCATCAAGACCATCCTGATCAATTTCCCTTACACGTACAATGTGTCAGGAAGCAATATCATCATATCAAAAAGGGAAGAGATCATCAGTCCTTTGCCGGCTCCGGGTGAAAGGAGTATTGCCGGACAGGTGAACGAAAGTAAGACCAATCAACCCATCCGGGGAGTTACCGTAACTGTCAATGGAAAGAATATTGCCACACAAACCGGTACAGACGGCAGATTCCTTTTAAAAAATGTGCCGGAAGAGTTCTCTGTTTCGCTTACCAGCGTGGGGTATGAGAAAGTGACGGTGAAAGTAAGCAAAACAGAACTGTTCCTGCCTGTTGCCATGAAGGTAGCGGTGGATGACCTTGATGAAGCCGTGGTACGTGCTTATGGCACTACCAGTAAAAGACGTTCTACAGGCAATATCGTTAAAGTGAGCGGCGAAGAGATCCGTAAAATGCCGGTGCAGAACCCCATCCTGGCTTTACAGGGCAGGGTGCCGGGCCTTATCGTTACACCTGTTGGCGGATCTGCCAGCGGACAGGTGAAGCTGGAGATCAGGGGCAGGAATGCATTGAACCCCGATGCACTTTCCGAGCCATTGATCATCATCGATGGTATTCCTCAGACCATCCTGGAGGTGAAAGGATCCACCAGGTATGGGGCAGGAGTTTCAGGTGGGAATATCCAGGGTGGCGCATCCGCTACAAGGGGACAGAGCCAGCTCTTTGGATTGAATGCGATGGACATTGAAAGTATTGAAGTTCTGAAAGATGGTGACGCCACAGCTATTTATGGTACCAGAGGTGCCAACGGTGTGATCATGATCACCTCAAAAAAGCCGAAGGCCGGAAAAACCTCCCTGAGTTTCGGTACCAGGCAGGGCGTGAATTTCATTGCCAGAAAAAGGGAAATGCTCAACACTGAGCAATACCTGGCCATGAGAAGGGAAGCATTCAAGAATGATGGTATCATACCTACTGCAGAAACAGCGCCCGATCTTTTTCTCTGGGACCAGAACAGGTATACTGACTGGCAGAAAGAACTGATGGGAACGGGCAAGTTCAGTTCATATGATCTGGGACTGAAGGGTGGTGATGCGCGCACTTCTTTCAGCATCAGTGCACAACATACAAATACGGTTGACCTGCAAAGCCGCAGCGGGCATAACAAAACCAGCAGCATGAACGTGTTTCTTAATCATTCCAGCCTGAACCGCAAATTCAATATCTCGCTGAATGCAGGATACGTATATGCAGATGTGAATGCCATCAACGATCAGAACTCAGGTTATTTCATGCCACCCAATGCTCCTCCGATCTTCGATGAAAGAGGAAATCTGAATTTTGCTGCATGGCCTTTCATGAACGCATTTTCCACTTTCCCTTTCAGTTACGTACTGATCTCAAATGAAGTGAAGTCCAACAAAATCAATGGCACCCTGGGTTATAAATATGATATCACCAACCAGTTGAGTATTTCCGGCAACGTGGGCATTACCAATACCACTGTAAAAAGCAATCTGTTCACTCCCATTGCGGCTCAGCATCCTGGGAACAATCCTACTGGAAGAGCCTTTTTCGGAACTACGGGAAATAATAATTTTCTGTTACAGCAACAGGTGAATTACAATGTTGTGGTAGGAAAAGGAGTCCTGTCCCTCCTGGCAGGTGGTAGTGTGGAAACAGCCATTACTACCGGTAGCAACCTTGTTGGAGTAGGGTTTTCAAATGATGACCTGCTGAGAAGTATCACCAATGCCACAGCCGTACAGACTGCACAGGACGGCAGAAGCAGCTTCAAACAGGCAAAAGTTTTCGGTCAGGCGCAATACTCGTTTGATGAAAGATATAATATCACTCTTACCGGAACCAGGGATGGATCTTCCAGGTTCCTTCAAGGAAAACAATATGGGAATTTTGGATCGATCGGTGCCTCCTGGAATGTTACTGAAGAAACGTGGATGAAAAAGATCCTCCCTGCCTGGGTCAGCTTTTTGCAGTTGAAAGGAAGTTATGGCATCACAGGTGATGCTCCAGTATCCGACTATGAATTCATTGCACAATGGGCCAACAGGAACGGTACAGCGGTGAATGCTCCCTTGATCTACGATTATAACGGGCTGAAATCCTTTGTGCGGGTGATACCTGCCAACCAGCAATTCCAATGGAGCGATACCCGGAAATATGATCTCAGTTTTGAATCGAGCTTCTTCAACAAAAGATTGAAAATAAACGGAGGCTGGTATAAGCATGTGGTCAGCGATCAGATCACTTCCATGGCAATGGCGCCGTATACCGGACTGGTCAGAGGATTGCTGATGAATTCCCCCGCAGTAGTGCATAACAGTGGGCTTGAAGGATCCATAAATGCTACACTGATCAGTAATAAAAATGTCAACTGGACTGTAAACATGCAGATCGGGCACAACAAGAACAGGCTTGTGAAATTCCCTGGCATCGAGAATACACCTTATGTCAATCAATTCATGGTAGGAACATCACTGAATACCACTTTCGTGAAACGTTACCTGGGTGTGAATCCACTTACGGGCGATTATATGTTCGAGGATTATAACAAAGACGGAAAAGTTACACGCAATAGTACAGCGATACCAGGTACAAAGGATGATGACTTTTATATTCCTATAGACAGGAACCCGGATTTTACCGGCGGTTTTGGTACGGCAATTTCTTACGGGAACTTTTCACTTTCCGTTCAGTTTGAATTCTTCAAAGGGGTTTCATCACACCCGTTCTCCTCTCTTCGTCCTGGTTTGATGCAAAACATGGTGATGCCGGATGAGATCCTGAATGATCACTGGCAGAAACCCGGTGATATAGCCAGCTACGCCAGGTTCAGCTCATCCGGGAGCAATACATTCACTCAGTCTGACAGAGAGTATATCGATGCCTCTTATATACGATTGAACATGCTGAATATGGCTTATAACATTCCTCAGCGATTGCTGAAAATGACAGGCATGCAGAGTTGCGCTGTTGGCCTGTCTGCAACCAACCTGCTTTCGATCACCAATTTCAAGGCGGATCCGTCCATCATGAATGGCTCATTCATTTCACAGCCCAATACCGTTACTTTCAATTTATCCATCAACTTCTAAATAATATGGTTATGCGAAAAATACATAACTTGAAATATATAAGCGGCCTGTTGCTGATGGCATCTTTTACACTTGTCTCCTGCGAAAAACTGATCACAGCGGATGAACCGCTGGATACCATTACAGCCGGCAAGATCTTCGATACGGAGGCCAAGGCTGAAACTGCCATGTCTGGAGTTTATTCTGTAATGGTCAACGGCAATACAGCAAAAGCTTATGCTTCCGCTACAGAGAATTTCGCCGGTGGACTGGCTGATGTGGCAGGCGCACTTTCTGCAGGTGAATTTGTAAACCAGCTTGGGTCAGCTGCTGCAACCCATTATGCATTGACCACCAGCAAGATCAACCTGAACAACAGCTCACTGACTGTTTTACTCTGGACCTCCGCTTACAATGGCATCTATGCCGCAAATACAGTGATAGATGGGCTCAATGAATCCGCATCTGCAAACCTGCGAGACAGTGTTAAGAAAGAACTGATCGCAGAGGCAAAGTTCCTCCGGGCCTTTTCTTACTTCTACCTGGTCAATTTCTTCGGGCCTGTTCCGCTCGCACTTTCAGGAGATGTAAATCTCACCAATGGGCTCAGCAGAAGTTCACAGCAGGCAGTATACCAGCAGATCATCGCCGATCTCAAAGATGCGGAAGCAGGCCTGGCTGCTGATTATTCCGTAGGCAAAGGCAAAAGGGTGCGTGCTAACAGGTATGCTGCCACTGCACTCTTGGCCCGGGTTTATCTGTATCTGGGTCAAAATGAAAATGCTGCTCTCAAAGCATCTGAAGTGATCAGCAATACCGCACTCTACAACCTGGAGCCCAATCTGGATGATGTTTTCCGCACTACCAGCAAGGAAGCGATCTTCCAGTTCTATCAAACTGACAAGGACAATACGCTTAGGAATGCAACGCCCTTCGGTTATGCTTCCCGGTCTTTTCCCCTCACAACAGAAACCCTCAATGCTTTTGAAACAGGCGATCTCCGTAATAACAAATGGGTGAGTGCCGGTTTCGTGAACAAATACAATATCCATTCGGCTAATTCCACCCTGAACGGAGCACCACGCGAATATTATATGGCGCTGCGTTTGGGAGAACTGTACCTGGTACGGGCTGAAGCCCGAGCCAATGGGGCAACCGGTGGACTTACCGGCGCCATCGCCGACCTCAATGAACTGCGACGGAGGGCCGATGTGGATGAACTGGATGAAAGTCTTGACGAAACTGCTGTGAAAGCGGCAATAGAGAAAGAAAGACAGACCGAGCTTTTTGCGGAATGGGCCCACCGCTGGTTTGATCTCAAAAGGACCGGAAAAGCATCGCAATACCTGCAGACCCTCAGCATAAAGCTACCCTGGGAAGGAGATTACCAGTTATTATATCCGATCCCTGTGCAGGACCAACTGTTCAACAACAGGCTTGACCAGAATCCGGGCTATACTTTTTAGTCAGTAACATATTGATCACCATTGAATGAATTTTATATGTATAAAATTATCGCAGGTCTCCTCCTGATAATGGGAATGACCGGCTGTGCAAAGGATGTGGCGCCAAAAGAAGGTGCTTCTCTGATCGTAATCAATGCTGTGACAGGCAGCAAGCCACTCGCTACCAACTTCAACGGTACCGGTCCTGTCCGGTTTATTGATACCCGCCGTGTTGTATACGGACAGTTCATGCTGTCAGCCAACGTATTTGAAAGGGCAGGAGGCACCGTACTGCTGGGATTGTATCAGTTCCCGGATACACTTGCCAAAGACAAGCCGCTTTTCGATCTGCAGCTTGACCTGCCCGCCGGTTCCATGAATTCCCTTTATCTCAGCGGAACTGTAGATGCTCCTGATACCGTGCTGCTGCGTGACCAACTGCCCGGATTTGCGCCTGCAGACACCAGCATGGGATTGCGTTTCGTGAATCTCAGCAAAGGCAGCAACCCCGTTAAGGTAGAGCTTGTTGGCTCCACAACCGGTCCTGAAGTGACCGGGTTGGCATACAAAGCTGTTTCCCTTACAAAGAAATATCCTATCCTGAAAAAGAAAGGGAACTATGTCTTTGAATTCCGGGATGCAGTGACCAATGACCTCCTGGTCACCTACACAGCCACAGGCATCGATGATGACGGTATTCCTCCCCGGGGCCTGAATCGCTGGGTGTACAGGAACTTCACCCTGGCGCTGATCGGAAAACCGGGCGGAACAGGTGCTGATGCACAGACTGCCCTGCTGATCCAGAACTGACACTAACAGTCATATATAAACGATTCTATAACGACTATTTATGAGCATACTCAAAATTGAAAACCTCTCCCACAGGTACAGCACATCCTGGGCCATCCGGGATATCAACCTGGAGATCAATCAGACGGGAGTGATCGGGCTGCTGGGTTCCAACGGGGCAGGCAAGTCCACCACCATGAACGTGGTGGCCGGTGTACTGAACCAGACGGAAGGTACCGTAACCATCAATGGTTATGATACCAGAAAAGACCCCGAGCTCTCTAAAATGGAGATCGGCTTCCTTCCACAGCAACCACCTGTATATACAGACCTGACCGTTGAAGAGTTCCTGACTTATGCAGCCGAACTGCGCCTTATCCCGAAAAACAAGATCAAAGCGGCTGTTGGCGAAGCCATGGAAAAATGCCAGATCTCACATTTCAGTTCAAGACTGATCAAGAACCTCTCCGGCGGTTACCGCCAGCGGGTAGGCATTGCACAGGCCATCATCCACAAGCCACGGCTGGTGATCATGGACGAGCCCACCAACGGTCTCGATCCCAACCAACTGATAGAAGCGCGTAAACTGATCCGCGAGATCGCACAGGAAAGGACCGTATTGCTCTCCTCGCATATCATGAGCGAGATCCATATGCTTTGCCGCGAAGTGATTATGATAGAAAGCGGCCGTATCATTTTCTCGGATTCGATGGATGCTTTCAACAATTATGTGCAGCCTTCCAGCCTGATCCTGAAAATGGAGAATGCACCCGATCAGCAGGAACTGCTGCAGATCAAAGGCGCTACCAGACTGGAGTTTATCAATGATAAGCAATATCGCCTCTTCTTCGATGGCGATCAGGACATCACAGAAAGGATCATCACTGCCAGTGTACATAAAGACTGGCGCCTGCGTGAGATCACGCTTGAAAAAGGGCAGCTTGACGACGTGTTCAGGCAGCTTTCCACTCAACCACACTCTTAATTTTTTCCGATGAAACTGATATTCAAAGTTGCGCGGACGGAGCTCCGCAATCTGTTCTATTCCCCTGTAGCATGGTTCCTGACCATTGCGTTCATGGTGCAGTGCGCCATCTTCTATACGGTGCTGGTGGAAAAAATGAGCCTGTACCAGGAAATGCTTGAGAAAAACACACCGGAGTGGGGCGGTTTTAATGATTCCCTCACAGGGTTGATCTTTCTTAACCAGCAAGGGATCTTCGTGAACGTTTTACAGAACCTCTTTCTCTTTGTTCCGTTGCTCACTATGGGGCTGATCAGCAGAGAGATCAACAATGGCACCATCAAGCTGTTGTATTCATCCCCGTTGAAGACCAGGCACCTGGTATTGGGAAAATACCTGGCCACCATGGCATATAACCTGGTACTGGTGGGCATTGTAGCCGGATTTGTAATTCTCGGAATGCTGAACATCGAGTTTGTTGACTATGGGCGACTGTTATCGGCCCTGCTCGGTTTCTTCCTGCTGGTTTGCGCCTACACGGCCATCGGTATCTACATGAGCAGTATCACTACGTACCAGATCGTTTCCGCCATTGCCACTTTCACCATCATCTTCGCACTTACCTATATCGGTACCCTTTGGCAGAAATATGATATGGTGCGTGACCTGACTTATTTCCTCTCCATGAACGGAAGGGCATCCAAGTTCCTCAGCGGACTGATCACTACCAATGATGTGGTCTACTTCCTGGTGATCATCGTGATGTTTCTCGGATTTACTTTGTTCCGTTTGAAAGGGGCAAGGGAATATTTACCCAGGTATAAAAAGATGCTCCGTTACGCCTCGCTCACCCTCGTGTGCCTTGTGATCGGATATTTTGCGTCCAAACCAGGTCTGATCGCATACTGGGATGCAACCCGTGACGATATCAATACCATCCACCCGAGAACACAGCAGATCATTGAGAGGTTCGATAAGAATGAACCGCTGGAAGTGACACTCTATGCCAACGTGCTGGGCCGTGGCTGGACGCAGGGTGGATTACCTGAAAAAAGGAATGAGTACAGGTGGGTGCTCTGGGATCCCTACCTGCGCTTCAAACCGGATATCAAATTCAACTATGTTACTTATTATGATATCCCCGACAATGATTCCACTTTATACAAGGCCTTTCCAAAGAAGTCGAAAAAGGAAATTGCAGAAACAATCGCCAAAGGGATCGGTGGAGATATAAATAAAAGCCTGCCTCCTGATGAGATTCGCAAAATGATAGATCTTACACCGGAGAGGATGCGCCTTGTAATGCAATTGAAATATAAAGGAAAGACCACCTTCCTCCGCACATTCGACGACGGGCCCTTCTGGCCAAATGAAATGAATGTAAGCGCAGCTTTCCTTCGCCTGCAACAAGATGCAATGCCGAAAGTGTTGTTCACCAGCGGAAACCTGGAACGCAGTATTTACAAAACCGGAGAAAGAGAGTTTTATGGACTGGGGCTGGCGAAAAATGAAAGATCCAGCCTTGTCAATATCGGCTTCGACACTGACACCATCAACCTGGATGAAAAGGACATCCCTGCTGATCTGTCTTTCCTGGTGGTGCCAGACCCAAAAACGGAGCTGAGCCAGGTAAAACAGGAGAAGGTCCGCAGGTACATCGAAGGAGGAGGCAATGCTTTTGTGATGACTGAGCCAGGTAAGTCGCAGTTAGTGAACCCACTGCTCACAGGAATGGGGGTTGAATATTTCCCCGGTATAGTAGTCCAGGCCAGCAAACACGAAATGCCGCAGATGATCAATGCATACCCCATGCCGGATCTCTACCGTTTGGCGCCTGAAATTGCGAAAAACGACCCTCTGGAAAAACTGCATAAAAAGAAAGTGAAGATCGAAGGGGAAAAGAAAACCAGGTTCAGTGTAAACGCACATGTATTCCCCGGCACCGTGGCCATCAGGCAGTTGCCCGGCAGCCCTTTCAGCAAATTCAATATTTATCAGACCAACCCGGCCATCGATACCTGGATCAAAATGGGGCAGCTGGTCACAGATTCTGTAGCGCCCCTGTTCGCTCCCCAGGAAGGTGATTTCAAAGACAGTTCCTTCTCCCTGATGGCTGCCTTCCACCGGAACATCAATAATAAAGAACAGCGTGTATTGATTTCCGGCGACGCTGATTTTTTCAGCAATGGCAGGGGGAATGGTGTGGGGATAGCACTCAGGTCAATCAGCTGGCTTGACAATAACCGCTTGCCTAATTTTGCCGCTAAACCGCCTGCGATCGACAGGTTCCTTACTATCAGCCCGGCAATAGGAGAAATGCAGGTCTGGCTTTTCCTGTACATCCTGCCAGCTTTGCTGCTATTGCTCGGTATCATCCTACTCGTACGTCGTAAACGTAAATAACCGCTCATGATCCTGCAAACAGATGATCAAACCATAGAAGACCTGCGCCTGTTCAGCAAGCGCGACACGCCGGGTATCTTCGATATTTATAATAACACCCATACCCGCGGCGCCGAAGAACTGCTCCGGGAAATGTTCAGGTCTCCTCTCGCCAACAGGGAGGAGATCAACCGCCGCAGTAATATCATCGCGCATTTCTGCAAGATGGGAATGAAATTCCCTTTCGAGTCTGCGCTCTTCGATATGGCGGAGAAATATCTTACAGAAAACAGTGATACGGGTAAAGGAGGCATGCAGCAAAGCATGCTCAGCGAAAAGGAGATCCAGAATGGCGTTACGGCGCTGATCAGTCTCATTCAACAGACAAGATCATTTGTGAGCTCTCCCCAAGTGCTTTCCCTGTCCGCATTTGAGCCTGAGCGGAACGAGCTTGAAACCCTGTTGTCCGATCCCGCTCTGGAACCTGTTATCCAGGAAAGATCACAGGGAAAGATCTCCTATGCCGCAATCACCGCCTTCGATGTGCTGCTCCGTGTTCGAGAACGCAGCAAGATAGAAAAACTGCTTCAGCAGATCTATCTGCTGGACGTGTACATCTCCGTAGCCATGGTGGCGGCAAAACGCGGTTTCATCTTCCCCACAGCGCTGGATAACAAAAAAGGGGAACTGGTGATAACAGGATTATACCACCCCGAACTGAAGCACCCCGTTCCTAACGATATAGCCATGGATGAAAGCAGGACGCTCGTATTTCTTACCGGTGCAAACATGGCCGGTAAGAGTACGTTCCTGCGATCACTGGCCACCGCAGTGTATATCGCGCATATGGGATTTCCTGTAGCTGCAAATAGAATGGAGTTTTCGGTTATGGATGGCATTTATACCACCATCAACCTGCCGGATAACCTGGGCATCGGCGCCAGCCATTTCTATGCAGAAGTACTGCGCGTGAAGAAAATGGCTTCCCAACTCAGCCAGAACAAATCCCTCTTCATCATTTTTGATGAGCTCTTCCGGGGTACCAACGTGAAAGATGCCCATGAAGCTTCTGTGGCCATCGCCCTGGCATTTGCCGGAAAGATCAACAGCCGTTTCATCATCTCATCGCATATCGTAGAGGCGGCAGACCAGCTGGCCGTAAAACCGAATATCGATTTCCTCTTCCTGCCCACCCGCATGAATGGCCATACACCTGAGTACACTTATACGCTGGAGCACGGCGTTACTAACGACAGGCATGGTATGATCATCATCTGTAATGAGGGCATCCTGGAAACGCTGAAGAACGGCCGCAAACGGGCTGTTTGATAAATCCGCGGAAAGCCGCAGTCGCTCGCGTCCCCGCGAGTGACCCATATTTGTTCGCCTCTGGCGAACACCGTGTCGCCCCGGAGGCGACGGAATAGAAGTC
>NZ_JBQCGW010000137.1:0-28802 GCF_051955275.1 Pseudobacter sp.
TCACCCAGTTAGCCCAGTAGTTCACCATATCATCGCTGGTGATCACTTTGCCTGAGCTCTTATAGAATTTGTAACCGTTTGTTTTTTCGTCCCACATTTCCGTGCTGGCGGCATCCATCGCGATAGCGATCTCTGATCCGGGTTTATAACCTGCTGCAGTGATGGCTTCCAGAACAGTTTCAATGGCTTCTTCATTGCTCTGGATATCCGGAGCAAAACCACCTTCGTCACCTACGTTGGTGCTGTATCCTTTTTTCTTCAGAACGGATTTCAGGTGATGGAAGATCTCAACGCCCCAGCGCAGGCCCTGGCTGAATGTTTCAGCGCCTACAGGGATCACCATGAATTCCTGGAAGTCGATCTTGTTATCAGCATGTGCACCACCATTGAGGATATTCATCATTGGCATTGGCAGCACGGTTGCATTCACACCACCGAGGTATCGGAACAGCGGCAGACCACTTTCATCAGCAGCAGCTTTTGCTACGGCCATGGAAATAGCCAGTGTGGCGTTGGCGCCCAGCTTAGCCTTGTTCTCGGTTCCATCGATGTGGATGAGCTGGCTGTCGATATATGCCTGCTCGGAAACTTCAATGCCAACCAGTTGTTCGGCAATGATCTCATTTACATTCTTTACTGCCTGCAAAACGCCTTTACCCATGTAGATGCCTTTGTCACCATCACGCAGCTCAACAGCTTCGTGTTTTCCGGTTGATGCACCACTGGGAACCGCAGCCCTTCCTGTAAATCCATCTTCAGTGGTTACATCTACTTCTACAGTAGGATTTCCACGGCTATCTAATATTTGTCTTGCATGAATGTCAACAATGTAACTCATGATTCAATTTTATTGTTTTGTTGATGATGAGGTGAGACTACGGAAAACTTCCTCGAGACTTTGTTCACCGGATTGCAAAGAAACGATATTCAGCTTTTCCTGCAAAGCCAGTTGCATCAATTGTTTATTAGCATCCTGAACATCGCTGCAAACTAACTCCCATTCGTTAGGGCTGATTCGGTTCACGGATGTCACTGCGCTCAAACGCTCCAGCCATGCAGCTTCCAGCGGCTCTTTGAAAACCACTTTCAGTTTTGCGGTGTTGTTTGAACGGTTGCGCAGCACAGAAAGGTCATCATCCGCCACCAGCTGGCCGCGATTGATGATCACCACCCGGTCGCAGATGGCTTCCACTTCCTGCAGGATATGTGAAGAAAAGATGACTGTTTTCTGGTTACCCAGTTTTTTGATCAGTTCCCTGATCTCGAGGATCTGATTGGGATCGAGGCCGGTAGTGGGTTCATCCAGCACCAGTACTTCCGGATCATGTATAAGTGCTGCCGCAAGGCCAACACGTTGTTTGTATCCTTTGGAAAGCTGACCGATCTTTTTTTTGCTTTCGGGTGTGAGGCCTACTGTTTCGATCACTTTCTCAACCTGTTGTTTTTTATCTGCTACCTTGTGCAGCTCTGCAATGAAATCGAGGTACTCCCGTACATACATATCGAAGTACAGCGGATTGGCTTCCGGCAGGTAACCGATCTTAGCCTTGGCATCCAGTGGACGTTCTTTTACATCGATGCCGCAAACCGTTGCCTGACCTGCATCAGCGGACAGATAGCCGGTAATGATCTTCATGGTGGTAGACTTGCCGGCGCCATTGGGTCCCAGGAAGCCAACGATCTCTCCCTTGCCTACGGCGAAGGAAATATCATTTACTGCTTTCTGTTCTCCATAAATCTTGGTGAGCCCTTTCACTTCAATGCTCATATCAACAACGGGGTTTGGGAAATGATCAGAATTCGTATTTGTAAAGATCATCTATAACGCTGCCGGCCTTCATTTCGTACACGGCATTGATGAGGCCGTCTTTGAGGCCGTACACCCAGCCATGGAGGTCGGGTCGGTTGCCTTCTTGCCAGGCGCGTTGGATGATGGAAGTTTTGGCGAGGTTGGTAAGCTGTTCCTGAACATTGAGCTCCACCAGGCGATCGAATTTCCTGTCTTCGTCCTGCATTACGTCCAACTCTTCTCTGTGCAGGCGGTACACATCCTTGATATTTCTGAGCCACATGTTCAGTACCAGCTTGAAGTCAGTGTTTGTCATGGCTGCCTTTACGCCGCCGCAACCATAGTGTCCGCAAACGATCACATGCTTCACCTTGAGGTGATTCACTGCATAGTCCAGTACGGCCAGCAGGTTAACATCGGTATGCACCACCAGGTTGGCCACATTCCGGTGAACGAAGATCTCTCCAGGTTGTGTGTTGGTGATCTCATTGGCGGGAACCCGGCTGTCGCTGCATCCGATCCAGAGGAACTCGGGTGTCTGAAGATGTGCGAGCCTGTCGAAATAATGAGGGTCTGCATTCACTTTGTCCTTAGCCCATACTTTATTCTCAGCTAATAGTTTCTTATAAGATTCGCTCCACATGGTCGATGGCTTTGATTCACACAAATATAGCGGTATACGGGTAAATCCGGCCAACAGAATCTGCTGTACAGCTTACCCGCACACCGCTAATCTAACGGATGTATGGTCAAAAAAAGATTAAACGATCTGGTAGTTCAGCTTTTTCACCGGAGGCGCCAGCGTAAGCACCTGCTTGATAAGGCCGTCTTTCAGTCCGTAAACCCAACCATGGATAGTTGGCCTTTCCTCACGCGCCCAGGTTTTCTGGATGGTAAGGGTCTTGGCCAGGTTGAGGGCCTGTTTGCGCACGTTATGCTCCACCAGCAGGTTCACACGGTCAGTTTCATTTTCCAGTGCATCGATCTCTTCGCGGTTCTCATTGTAAAGTTCCTTGATGCCAACGATCCACTTGTCAATGATACCGAAAGACTGATCCATCATGGCTGCTTTTACGCCGCCGCAACCATAATGGCCGCAAACGATCACATGTTTCACTTTCAGGTGCACTACGGCATATTCCAGTACGCTGAGACAGTTCACATCGTCTTCAACCACCAGGTTGGCGATATTGCGGTGAACGAAGATCTCACCTGGCAGGGTGTTGGTGATCTCATTGGCCGGTACGCGGCTGTCGCTGCAACCGATCCAGAGGAACTCAGGTTTCTGAATGTTCTCAAGCCTTTTGAAGAAAGTAGGATCATCCTGAACTCTTTCTGCTGCCCAGGCCTTATTCTCGAGGAGTAATTTTTCAAATGAATGCATAATAATTAGTTTTTAGATGCCAGAATTTCCTGATGTCCGTTGACAGAGAAACCCTGGTCTTTGTAAACACTTTTTTTCAGTTCAACAGTAATGTCCTTGAGTGGTGCGGCTTTCATAAAGTCTTCAATGACTTCTACCACATCTTTATCAATGAAGTCTGCACGTTGTGCATCGATCATTACAAAAGAGCTTGCAGGCACCTGCTCCAGTTTGTTTTTAATGATAGGTTTGTTCAGATAGCTCACATCTTTCCGCAGGCGGAACAGGAACTTGTTGCTGTCGTGAACCACAAATACAGCGGATTTGAAGTTGCTGCGCATCACAAAGAACATGGAGATCACGCATCCTACGAAGATACCTACCAGGAGGTCCGTCAGCAGGATAGCCACTACGGTGATCACAAAAGGCAGGAACTGTTGCCATCCCTTCCTGAAGAAGTCAACGAAGATGGAAGGCTTGGTCAGTTTATAACCTGTGAAGATCAGGATAGCGGCCAGTGAAGTATACGGAATAAGATTGAGCACAGTAGGGATCAATGCTACGCAGAGCAGCAACATCATACCGTGCATGATGGCAGACATCTTTGTCTTCGCTCCCGAGTTGACGTTAGCAGAAGTACGAACAATAACCGACGTGATCGGCAGACCACCGATCATACCTGAAAGGAGGTTACCGGTACCTTGCGCCATCAGTTCCCTGTTCTTTGGAGTAACCCTTTTGTACGGATCCAGCTCATCAGCGGCTTCGATATTGAGCAGTGTTTCCAGGCTCGCAACAATCGCCAGCGTCAGTGCCGTGGTCCACACAGCAAAGTTTCCGAGTTGAGTGAAATCAGGGAAGGAGAAGAAGGTGAAGAATTCACCGGCAGATTGTGCAATGGGAATGCTCACCAGGTGAGAGGTTCCCAGGGCCAACGAAGGATAGCTCACTTTCAGCCACTCATTGATACCTACCCCCACCAATACAACGATCAGCGGAGAAGGCACCAGCTTGAAGAACTTTGCTTTTTTAGCCAGCACCTTGTCCCATAATATCTGCAGTAAGATAGAGCCTACACCAATGGCAAATGCTACAGGAAGGATATTTTTGAATGAGTAGTATAATTCGGTGAAAGTGTTCTTGCCGTCTTTCTGTTTGAACTCTTCGTCGCCGATGAAATCAGCTTCATATCCTACCAGGTGGGGGATCTGTTTAAGGATCAGGATGAGACCGATGGCGGCCAGCATCCCTTTGATCACACCTGAAGGGATATAATCACCCAGGATACCCAGTTTGAGAAAACCCAGCACGATCTGTAAAGCGCCGGCTATCACAACTGCCAGCAGGAACGCATCAAATACGCCCAGCTTACCAATGGCAACTGCAACAATGGCCGTAAGACCAGCCGCGGGGCCACTCACACTCAGTTGAGATCCGCTGAGCGCACCTATCACAATACCTCCCACAATACCTGCAATGATACCCGAGAATGACGGGGCATTGGAGCCTAACGCAATCCCGAGACAGAGCGGTAATGCTATGAGGAATACAACAACCGAAGCAGGGAAGTCGGAGCCAAAGGAGCCCAGCAACCCTTTTCCTTTTTTGACCATAAAAATATTTTACATCCGTTTTGAGAATCAGAGAAATCGAATACATGATACCGCCTGTTATCCGTCCGTTCTCCGGATAACAATCGTTACAGGTTCAGCGCATGCGCATGCATACACGGATTGCGCAGATACAGCGGTCTATGCCATGCTTTGCGCCAGAACATTTATTGCAATGGGAATAACAGCAGCTGTGCTACAGCTGCGCGAAGAAGTATTAAGCTTCCGGAGGGGGGGAAATTATTTCAAAGTGAACCAGTTTCAGTTGTTCCGCTTCCTGGATCTTGTGACGGAACAGTTCATTGGTCCGGAAAGGATCCTCTAACTGTTCGCCTTCATGAATATATTCTTCTGTAAGAGAAATTGAATTGCCGGGAGATTTTTCATCAGGGCCAGCAGGATTTGGGTTGCCCTGCGTGCTGCAGTCTTCATCCGCTTCCACACAGGTGAAGTGAACCTGAGCTTTTGCATCACCTGCATAAATAAAGAAGTTGATGCTGGTGAGCAGCACTAACAATAACATCAATCCAACGGAAAGAATCACTCTCACCGCAGGCACAGTTCTGATGTATTGTATCATACTTCTTTTCATACGTAGTAGCCGGGAAACAAAAATAGCACATCAATGGCTGTAAATCCAAACTCTGACCGATTATTTAACAGAAAAGTGACCGATCTGCTGCCGCATTAAATGACCATTAATTATCTGTTGTTTAACAGCTTGCAAACAGATTTGTTCGGCCATCCGTCTATATTTCATCAGATTTTTCCGGTAGCCGGCTGTATTCCCCTTTTATGGCATAATAACCAAAAATCATCAACCCGATGCTGATAGGGATGAAAACGATGATGAATACAGCCCATTGTATCCTGGTATCTATAACCGGCTTTGCTTCAATTTCATGCGCAGCGGTTTTCACCAGGTACCAGATGGCCAGCGGCCCCAGCATGAACCAGAAATATCCCAGTATTTTTTTCAGTGCGTTCATACACTTGATTTAATCGTTTACGTTTGGATCGATCTTATTGCTCACATACACGGCGCCTATCACAAAACAAAGGCCGCCGATAATGATCGGATACCAGAGCCCTGATAAATGATCGTTTACATAGATGGTGGTCAGCAAGGTGGCAATGAAAGGAGTAAGCCCTCCGAAAACACCGTTACCGATATGATAAGGCAGGCTCATGCTGGTATACCTGATCTTGGTAGGGAATAACTCCACCAGGAAGGCCGCAATAGGGCCATACACCATGGTAACATAGGCCACCAGTACAAACAGCCACCAAACGGCTGTCCAGTAATCTGTAGAACCCAGCCTCTTGTCTTTATACGTTACCGCCTGCACAGTGCTCTGGTCTGCTTTTACGGTCAGCGTAGTCACTTCCTTGAATACTGCACCATCGGTGTAATGCACTTCGCTGGTGGTAATGAAGGCAGTATCCTGCGGATGATCTTTCACCGCCAGCTTTTCTTTCAGTAATAATTTCCGCTGCTCCACTATTTCCGTTTTACCGGCAGGATCGCTGATGATCTGAAAGCGTTTGAATATAAAATGATAAGAAGAGATGGCCAGCAGCATACCAATGAGCATGATCCATTTTCTTCCGATCTTATCGCTCCATCCTCCGAAAACGATGAAGAGCGGGGTGGCCGCAACAATAGCCCAAATGAGGATCGTACGGCTTTGCTCGAAATCGATCTTACATACGTTCTCTATAAATGACTGCGCATAAAACTGTCCTGTATACCATACAACGCCCTGTCCCATAGTGGCACCGAACAATGCAAGCAGCACCATTTTGAGATTGGCCCTGTTACCGAAACTTTCCTTGAGCGGATTGGTGGAAGTCTTGCCCTCTGCTTTGAGTTTGCTGAACAGCGGCGACTCAGACATTTTGAGACGTATATAAATAGATACGCCAACCAGCACTATTGATACCCAAAATGGAATACGCCATCCCCAGCTGTTGAACTTCTGAATGGAGGTCTGCAGATCACTGTCGAGCGAATGCCTGGTCAGCAATATCACACCCAGTGAAAGGAACAGACCGAGTGTGGCTGTTGTCTGGATCCAGCTGGTGAAATATCCCCGCCGGTTTGCAGGCGAATGTTCCGCCACATAAGTAGCTGCACCTCCATACTCTCCTCCCAATGCAAGCCCCTGCACCAGGCGAAGCAGCAACACTAATAAGGGTGCTGCAAAGCCGATGCTTTCATAACTCGGCACCAGGCCGATGGCGAAAGTGGAGCCGCCCATAAGAACGAGCGTTAGTAAGAAAGTATATTTCCTGCCGATGAGATCACCCAGCCGTCCGAAGACGAGTGCACCGAATGGACGCACAATAAAGCCAGCGGCGAAAGTAGCCAGGGTAGAGAGCAAAGCAGCAGTGGGATTACCTTTGGGGAAGAACTGATCAGCAATTACAGTAGCTAAACTTCCGAAGATGTAGAAGTCGTACCACTCAATCAGAGTGCCTACGGAGGAGGCAGCAATCACTTTCCAGATTCCCCTGTTCGATACAGGAGTATTCATGCAAGAAAGATAGTTCAAAAACTGAAATGTTGAACACATGACACTGATCCTTAAAAGATTTTAGAAATTTTCAAAGGAACTTAAATCCATTTTGAATTAATTTTAGCGCACAATACTTCAAAAAACGAGAGCCTATGTCATTCCCCTACCAGCTCAAAACGAGAGCTGAATACAGTGCAGCGTATGAACGAAGCGTTCAGGACCCCGAGGGATTCTGGGCCGAAATCGCATCCAGTTTCACCTGGAGAAAAAAATGGGATACCGTATTGAACTGGGATTTCAAAAAGCCCACGATAGAATGGTTCAAAGGCGGTAAGCTCAACATCACTGAGAATTGCATCGACAGGCACCTGGAAAAACATGGTAACACACCCGCCATCATCTGGGAGCCGAATGATCCTGAAGAACATCATCGCGTACTCACCTACCGCGATCTGTATACCAAGGTTGTGCAGTTTGCCAATGTGCTGAAGAATAATGGTGTGAAGAAAGGCGACCGTGTTTGTATTTATATGGGCATGGTTCCTGAACTGGCAATTGCCGTACTGGCCACCGCACGTATTGGCGCCATCCACTCCGTGATCTTCGGTGGCTTCAGTGCTCAGAGCATTGCAGACCGCCTGCAGGATGCAAAAGCGGAATTTGTGATCACCTGCGATGGCGCTTACCGCGGCAACAAAGAGATCCCGCTGAAAAGTGTGATCGATGACGCCCTGGTTCAATGCCCATTTGTGAAAACCGTGATCGTGCTCACCCGCACCCGGACTCCTATCTCCATGATCAAAGGAAGGGACCTGTGGTGGGAAGATGAGATCCGCCGCGTGGAAACTCAGGGCAGCCCTGATTGCCCGGCTGAAGAAATGGACGCAGAAGACATGCTCTTCATTCTTTATACTTCAGGCTCAACAGGCAAACCGAAGGGGGTAGTACATACTATCGGTGGATACATGGTGTACACCAACTACTCATTTGTGAATGTGTTCCAGTATCAGCCCGGCGACGTTCATTTCTGTACAGCCGATATCGGCTGGATCACCGGCCACAGCTACATCGTATACGGCCCTCTCAGTGCAGGCGCAACTTCCCTGATGTTTGAAGGTGTGCCCACCTGGCCCGATGCCGGCAGATTCTGGGATATTGTTGACAAGTACAAAGTGAATATTCTGTATACGGCGCCTACAGCCATCAGAAGCCTGATGGGCTTTGGACTGGAGCCGCTGAAAAATAAAGACCTCAGTTCGCTTCGTGTACTCGGCACCGTTGGTGAGCCCATCAATGAAGAAGCATGGGTCTGGTATGATGAGAACATCGGTAAAAAGAAATGTCCCATCGTGGATACCTGGTGGCAGACAGAAACCGGTGGCGTTCTCATTTCCAATATGGCCGGTGTTACACCTGCCAAACCAACCTTTGCAACACTTCCCCTGCCAGGCGTGCAGCCGATCCTGGTGGATGAGAACGGCAAGGAAGTGGAAGGCAATGGCGTGAGCGGCAATCTCTGTATCAGATTCCCCTGGCCCGGCATGCTGCGTACTACATATGGAGATCATGAGCGCGCACGTCAGAATTATTTCGCAACCTACGAGAACCTTTACTTCACGGGTGACGGCTGTCTCCGCGATGAAGACGGCAATTACCGCATCACCGGCCGTGTGGATGATGTGCTCAACGTCAGCGGTCACCGTATCGGAACTGCTGAAGTGGAGAATGCCATCAATATGCATACAGGTGTGGTTGAGAGCGCTGTTGTTGGTTATCCGCATGATATCAAAGGACAGGGCATCTACGCCTATGTGATCTTCAATGGCCATCAGAATGATGATGAGCTCACCCGTAAGGATATCACTTCAACTGTGAGCCGCATTATCGGCCCCATTGCAAAACCGGATAAGATCCAGTTTGTAAGCGGACTGCCGAAAACAAGAAGTGGCAAGATCATGCGCCGTATTCTGCGCAAGATCGCGGAAGGGGAAACCGGCAACCTGGGAGACACATCAACATTGCTCGATCCCGGTGTTGTGGATGAAATAAAAAATGGAAAATTATAATTCAGATCATTGAACAGAGAATGGCTGCCTGAATAAGGTGGCCATTTTTTTTGAAGAAGACCTTGCTATAAAGAAAAACCCCACGGCTGGAGGTGTGGGGTTTTCATAGAGTCGGAAACATTGACCGTTTTCTTTAGCCAATGTGTATGGCTGTTTATGTTTCCCTGTTGGATGGTGGTTTTTCAGGATCTGGATCTGATCCTTCACATTTGGGTTACGGCGGACCCGTAACAAAATGAAAACATTTTGCTGATAAAGACAAGCGTTTCAGGGAAAACGTTGCTGTGAACGTATAAATCCTAATGCGGTTTTCAGTACAAGTACCAGCATTTGTTCAGAACACATTGAGAATGATAAAAACAAAAAAGCACCGCACCGGCTCTTTCACCGGGGCGATGCCCATATTATCAAGCAGAGTTATTTTATCGTTGAATGGTCACCTTTGTTCCTACCGGAAGAAATACTTCCAGCTCATCCAGGTCCTCATTCTTAAGAGACACACAACCATTGGTCCAGTTGGAGAAATCATCTACAGAAAGATTGTCGTTAGGCCAGGTACCGTGGATGGCAATACCACCACCGATCTTTGCGGCCTTGGGGATCTTCCCGTTTGCTTTCCGCTCATTGAACCTGCTCCAGCTGTCTGGGGTAGGATAATCCAGCATCAGCATTTTATGCCATTTCTGGTGCGGTCTTTTTGAGATGATCTTGAAATTGCCTTCAGGCGTTTTCCGGTCCCCTTCCATCATCTTATCACCGAGGTCTTTGTTTCCGAATACAACAGGATAGGTTGCGTACCATCCTTCATCGTCGTACACCCTCAGTTCATAATCGGATTTATCTACCACCAGGTAAACAACTCCATCGGGGCCTGCACTGAAATTAGCTCTGCGAGTGGCTTTCTTTGTGGTTTCTTCAAATGCTGTGTTTACCACTACCAACAACAACAGCAAGGTAACAACGGCTAAGCGCTTCATGATAACCAGTTTTTTGCGTAGAGACCGTACGATAGATATAGATTTTCGTGAATTTTCTTTGTTGATCATTACCGGGACAGACCCGGACCTACGCAATTTAACGCGGCTACATCGAAATTATTTTTAATGTGGAAAAATTTGTTACCAGCTGAAGCGTAGACCTACGGCATACGGGGTCTGGTCCGGGCCTTTGTCAAACATGCTTTGCGTGGCCATTGTACCATACACACCAAACCATCCGAAGGTTACTTCACCCATATAGGCCAGCTTCCAGGGGCGCAGGTTGAAGTCGTCACGCTTTTTGCGCTTACCATCTGCATCAGTGATGGTTTTCTGACGGCTGCTGTAAAGGTAACCCGCAGTGGCACCCACACTTACGCCCAGTTTGCGCTCACGCTTGGGGGCAAAATCGAAGTTCAGCATCAGGGGCACGGTCACATAATCGGCGGCCAGCTTGTTCTTGCTGTAGGAAGTGGAATTGTCCATCGCCACTTTGGTGGGGTTGGTACTGAACTTGATGGGATTCTCGTACCGGAAATTGTAGAGTTCCATACCAAGACCATATTTCAGGTTCACATAATGATTGATCAGGCTCAGCTTCTGCATCACAATCCAGATGTTCACATTGGTTGATTTGCCGTTGCGGAGCTTGAACCAGTCTTCAGTGGCGCCGGGCGCAAACCCTGTTGCAGGGTCCTGGATCTCAGGGCCGGCATAATTGGTTTTATCGCTGAAGTTGTTGAAGCCGATATCAAATACAAACCAGTTGGTAGAGAGTTTGCTTGGTTTTCTGTCGCGTTTGTAAGTTATAACGGTGCGGGAGGTTCTGTCGCCGTCCTCATCTTTTCCTTTCTTCTTAATGATGATCATTTTTCCGACGCGTACCGTATCAACTTTTTCTATGTTGCTGGTGTCGGTTTGTGCGAGGCTGGTAAATCCAATAAAGATCCCGGTCAGGAGTATTACTATCCTTTTCATACTTGGTCAGTTTGCGATGTAAATGGAAATTATTTCAGTGTGATCTCGAAGTTGGCGATGCGGATATTTCCTTTCCGGTTATCTCCGTCATCTGCACTGGTGGCCTTGTCAAAAACCCGGCTCACTCTTCTGAGGATCCCCCGCATCTTGTTCTTCTTATCTGCCGGCTGCATTTCGATAATCTCGTCATCCAGCAGATCGTAAGCAGGTACTGCAACAGCAGCCATATCATTGGAAGATGTCAACGCTGTTTTACCCGGGGAGCTTACGTTGATCTTATCAGTGTTGGGCTGTGCTATTCCTTTGGAAGCGGTTTCTGTATGTGTTACGTTTGAACCGGTAATGGTGTTACTGGTCCCTGAAGATTTTTTTCCGGAATTGTTTTCAGCATAGTCTTCATTACCCGGAACACCAGCGTCAGTACGGTTATCAGGCCTTGTTACCGGCGCATTCAACCTCGGAATGGCAAGCTGTGAAGCAGCTCCATTCATTTTCTTTGTTGTGGCAATATCCGGAGATGAGGCCTTCACTGCCGTTTTCTTTTGCTGATCTTTTTCGTTGGTTACATCTGCCAGTTCACTGGAAGAAGGAGAGGGCGTTGGAACAAGGGGAGTATTTTCAGGCTGTTTCACAGAATCGTTGGAAGCAATTCCGGTTTGATTTTGTTCATTCTTTGGACCACCAGTTCGATTAGCCATTCCCGTTATATCATCTTTCACCAGTAATTTATAACCAACGCCACCGATGAGTAACACCAGCACAGCAGCAGCGGCGATCCTGAACCAGGTCATCGTCACCACGCGGCGTTTCTTCTCGTAACGGTACAGCAATTTCTTATCAGGGAAAACAAGGCTGTGATCAGGTGTGAGCCTGATCTGCTGGAACAGTTCGAAGTTCTCCTGGAACTGTGGATGACGGTATACGAATTCTTCTACGGTTGCTTTCTGCTCGTTGGAAAGCTCGTCATCAGCGTAGAGAATAAAATAATGCTCGCAGTTTTCTGCAGTAATGAGCGGAGTGTCTTTACCGCTCTTCATCAGTGCGGCTTTATGCTGGAACACGATATCCTCGTCAGGCTGAAAGGTGCTTTGCTGCAACATTTCCAACTCCTGCTGAAGATCAGGATTGGCCGCGAGAAAATCATCCACGATAATGCGCTCAGCCAGGCTGAGCTCATTGTCTACGTAGAGTAGCAACCATTCTTCGTAATTCTGTCTGTTAATGTTCATATCACAAAACATTTTCAGGACTGACCAAATAATTCTTTAACTGTATCCGGGCGCGATGAAGGTACACTTTTACCTGGCTTTCATTCAGTCCCATGATATTCCCGATCTCATCATAGGAATACCCTTCATAATCTTTCAGCAATACCAGTGAGCGTTGCACTTCATTGAGCCTTGCCAGGGCCTGTTCCAGTACTTTACGGGTGATATTCACCTGTCCGTCCGTTACGCGGACTTCTTCCTTGAAATCTTCTTTCAGACTGATCCGCTTGTTCTTTCGGATATGGTCGATCATCTGGTTATAGGCCACGGTGAAGAGATAACTTTTGCAGCGGGTGGCATCTACTTCGCTGCGGTTGATCCACATCTTCTCAAATGCGGTTTGTACCACATCCTGCGCATCCTCCGCATGCCGGAGGTTTTTCAGGATGAACCGGTACACGTTATCCGCATACATGTTCACACAATCATTGTACTCTTTCTCGGTCATAAGCAGGACCAGGCTGTTGTTTTAATGTAGACTTGTTCAATATGATACGTCCGGCTCCTCCGGAAGTTACAGGGTTCCTGAAATAAATTTCAGAATGCGTCTTTACTACCCAATCGCCTCAGCAGGATGTATTTGAAAACAAAACCGTCTCCTCACAGGGAGACGGCTTTCATATAATTTCGTCTGGTAATGTAAGCTTAGTGTATAGCGATGTTCAGCGTGCGGTTCAAAGCCTCCCAGAGCAGGAACTCGCCCTGTTCTCTGGCCTGCTGCTCACACTCTTCTTTCACCAGTCCTGTAGCCTCTCCGCAATCGTTCGCTTTGATGCCGGACTTCGGAGCCCAGGCAGCCAGCATGATCAATGTGCCTGTCACCAGGAGCACGCCGATCAGCGTAACGCGAACAAGAGTTTTTCTAAACATAGTACGCCTCTTTGAAGTATAGGACGAAGGTACATCGAAAATGTTACACTATTTTTGCCCCCTATCTAAAAAAACTAGCTACATGAATAACAATTTAGTGAAAAGGCTGGCAGTAGAACTGGATGAGATCAGGACCGCCGGGCTCTTCAAAACAGAGAGGATCATCGAATCCCCCCAGGGAGCCGAGATCACTGTAAACGGCAAGACCGTGCTTAACTTTTGCGCCAACAACTACCTAGGCCTTTCTTCCCACCCCAAAGTGATAGAAGCCGCAAAAAAATACGTTGACCACCGTGGTTACGGCATGAGCAGCGTACGTTTCATCTGTGGTACCCAGGATATTCATAAAGAACTGGAAGCCAAGATCTCCAAATTCCTCGGCACCGAAGACACCATTCTTTATGCTGCCGCATTCGACGCCAATGGTGGTGTTTTTGAACCACTCTTTGGAGATCAGGACGCTATCATCTCCGATGAGCTGAACCACGCAAGTATCATCGACGGCGTTCGTCTCTGCAAAGCACAACGTCTCCGCTATAAGCACAACGATATGGCTGACCTCGAAGCCAAACTGAAAGAGGCCGCCTCCCTCCGCAACAGGATCATCGTTACCGATGGATCCTTCAGCATGGACGGAACTATCGCCCAGCTGGACAAAATTGTTGAACTGGCTGAAAAATATGATGCAGCCATCATGGTAGACGAGTGTCACTCCAGCGGCTTCCTCGGTAAAACCGGCAGAGGTACGCATGAGTACCGCGGCGTAATGGGCAAGATCGATATTATCACCGGTACCCTGGGCAAGGCCCTGGGTGGCGCTTCCGGCGGATTCACCAGCGGCAGCAAAGAAGTGATCGAGATCCTGCGGCAGCGTTCAAGACCTTACCTCTTCTCCAATACGCTTGCGCCCAGCATTGTGGGTGCTTCCATCGCCGTGCTGGACCTGCTCTCCGAAACCACCGACCTCCGCGATAAGCTGGAAAACAATACCAGATTCTTCCGCGCACAGATGACTGCGGCAGGTTTTGATATCAAGCCCGGTGATCACCCTATTGTTCCCATCATGTTGTATGATGCAGTAGTGGCACAGCAATTTGCCGCCAAACTGCTGGAAGAAGGCATCTATGTGATCGGCTTCTTCTTCCCTGTAGTAGCCAAAGGGCAGGCGCGTATCCGCGTTCAGATCAGCGCCGGTCATGAGCAAAAGCACCTGGAAAAAGCGATCGCCGCATTCACCAAGATCGGTAAGGAACTGGGCGTTATTAAATAAAGTTCGCCTCGTATATATAACTGACGGCAGCTCAATGGGCTGCCGTTTTTTATTACACTGTGCCCAGTCACTCGCGGGGACGCGAGCAACTGGGCACACTCTGATAAAATAAACCACTCTTTCCCGCGTTTTACTCAGAGCCTTCCTGTATGAAAAATTCACTTTACCAGGTTACGGATGATGGGCCCGAGAATAGTGGCTGCTCCCAGTGCGGTGCACCGGATATCCTGCACGGATACCCTACCCCGCTCTGCAATGATTGCCGCCAGGGTTTTATCAGATATCCGGTTCCGACAGGCATCAAGGTTTTTGCCGCCGCCATCCTGCTGGTGCTGATATATTGTTGCTTCAGCTTTCCCCGTGACCTTAACCTCGGTCTTCACATTGAAAGAGGAAACAGGGCTGAAGCGGAAAAGAAATTCCTCACTGCCCAGCGTGAATTCACGCGAGCCGCCAACTCGCTCCCCAACGATATAGAGATCCAGTGTCATCTTGCGCTGGCCGCATTCAACAATATGGATCTCTCCGCTTTTTCAGTGATCGCAGAAAAGCTGGTGGGCAAAACCATCGGCAATGATGCCCTGTACAAAAAAGTGGATGATGCCATGGCCCGATTCAACAGTTATGTTCCCAAGGATTCTATGATAGAGCTGATGAAAGTACATCGAAACAATATACCTGATCCTTACTTCAAAAGATATCTGCGCAATCATCCCAATGATATCTATGCGCACTTCTCATATGCGAGCATACTATTTGACCAGGACCGTTTCAAACCATGCGACAGTATCCTGAAAAACGTTCTGAAGATCGATGCCGGATATTTTCCGGCACTGAGACTTATGGCCAGTCTGAAAAGAGAGATGCATGAATTCGACAGTGCAGACAAATACTGTGACGATCTGCTCAATATCAATACAGAAGCAGGATATGCCATCGCTTCCAAAGCCAGGACCAGACTGAAACAGAAGAAAGACACCGAAGCACTGCAACTGGCTTTGCAAAGTGTGAAAACGGATGAGCTGGATCCTTACAACAAAGCAACGTTGATACTGGCATATCATTTCAATGGCGAAAATGAAAAGCGTGATGCACTGATTGAAGATTGCCGCACCCATGACAATATCGCTACCAAAGAATTTGTGGAATACGCCACTGACGTGATAACCGGTAAGGTAAGATTCAGACCTAAATAAATAGATATGCTGATCCCCGGAATTGCTATTTCCATTGCTACCTGTCCTGGTGTTGTAGTTCACGAACTGGCGCACCAGTTATTCTGCCGGCTTTTCAAAGTTCCGGTATTCCAGGTAGTGTATTTCCAGGTGGGCAATCCTGCAGGTTTTGTATTACATGAAACGCCGCAGTACAAATGGCAATCCATTCTCATTGCCGTGGGGCCTTTCTTTGTAAATACCTTACTGGGCGCACTGATAGCATTACCGGCGGCCCTGCCGGTATTCACGCTGAACAATGCAGATTTCCTGCATTATGTGCTGATCTATCTCGGAGTGAGTATTGCCATGCATGCCTTCCCCAGCACGGGCGACGCGGCTGTCATCTGGAATGAGATCCGGAAAGATGACACAAAGTTTCTTACCAAAGTGGTGGGATATCCTGTTGTAGGGCTGATCTACCTGGGTTCTCTGGGAAGTATGATCTGGCTGGACCTGGTCTATGGCATTGTGGTGGCAATAGGCATTCCCAACCTGATCATACACTGGCTGGCCTGATTACTTCACAGCAATCATGCTGATCTCCACGTTCACGCCTTTTGGTAAACCTTTTACAGCTACTGTTTCGCGCGCAGGGAAATCTCCTGTAAAGGATTTTCCATATACTTCGTTCACTACAGGGAAGAGGGCCATATCGCTAAGGAAGATGGTGGTCTTTACAACATGCCCGAAATCCAGTTTGGCAGCGGAAAGTACTGCTTTGAGGTTCTTCATGATCTGTTCGGTTTCCCTGGCAGCATCCTGTGCTTCAATATTGCCTGTGGCAGGATTGATAGCGATCTGACCTGAAATGTATAAGAATCCGTTGGCCAGAACAGCCTGGCTGTAAGGCCCGATGGGAGCGGGCGCATCCGGTGTATTGATGATTATTTTTTCCATGGCGTAAAAATATTAAAATCGGACCACTTGTACTCACCTGATAATTCCCGGTAATACGTTTTCTTTGCGGAAAGTTTTCAAACATGACGATCGCAATACTGGCCGACGATACATTGAAGAATGAATGGTTACAACATCAATTCCCTGAAAGTATTTCTTTTATCTGGGCAGACTCCATGAGCTCGCTTACCATGCTGGATGCCGATGCTTATGTGGACCTTCTCTTCCGCAATGACCCGGAGCGCAACCAGCATCTCGCCAGGATGCTGCCGAAACCAGTGATCGTGAATGCAGTGGAGTTTACAACAGAAGAGATCCGTCATCCCTTTGTTCGCATCAATGGCTGGCCAACCTTGCTGCAGCGCAGCATTGCAGAGATCGTATTACCTGCATCCATAACCGAAAACAGCATCAAAGAAATATTCACTGCCCTGAACTGGCAATATCAGCTGGCGCCTGATGTGCCGGGAATGATCACAGCCCGTGTGCTGGCCATGATCATCAACGAAGCATACTTCACGCTGGGTGCGGAAGTTAGCTCAAGGGAAGAAATAGATACTGCCATGAAGCTTGGCACCAACTACCCGATGGGACCCTTCGAGTGGAGTGAAAAGATCGGGCTGCAGCGCGTGTATGCCCTGTTGCAGCAATTGCATCTGACCGATGAACGCTACGCTCCGGCTCCAGCACTGAAAGCGGCTATTCAATAATTACAACCCAACCGAACAATGGCATTATTGCTCAACATAGATACTGCTACCGAAAATGCGAGCATTGCGCTTTCAGAGAATGGAAAGGCAGTACTGACAATGGTGAACAACCAGCAGCGTGATCATGCATCGTGGATCCAGCCTGCTATTCAGGACCTGCTGAAAAAAACCGGCAGAACGATGCAGGAGTTACAGGCTGTTGCAGTTACGGCTGGACCCGGCTCCTACACGGGGCTGCGTGTGGGCATGGCCACTGCCAAAGGATTGTGCTTTGCGCTGGGTATTCCAATGATTACGGAAAACACCCTCAGAGTGATGGCTTATGCTGCTACTGTTCAAACTTTCCCAAATGGGGATGAATACCGGATTAAAGCCGGATTAAAAAACGGAACGCTTCTCTGTCCCATGATCGATGCACGAAGGATGGAAGTATTTACTGCACTGTACGATCTGGGATTAAACATCGTTCAAAACCCCGCTGCAATTATCCTTGACGCTGATTCTTTTAACAAAGAATTAGAAAATAATAGTATACTTTTTCTCGGTAATGGGAGCGCTAAGTGGAAACCTGTATGCAATCATCCCAATGCGTTTTTTGCGGATGTGAATCAGACAGCAGAACATTTGGCGCCGCTCGCAGAAGTTTTATTTTTACAGGAGAAATTTGCCGATCTGGCCTACGAAGAACCCGTTTATCTCAAGGAATTTTATTCTCATATAAAAAAGTAACCAACTGAAACTTTTATCCCGGTTCATTCCGGAATGGTGCTTTTTTCTTGTAAATTTGACACTCTTATCCTATATAATACTAAAAAGCTCTGATGTGCACATGAACGTAACAAGTAATTACTCCATGGTGCTAGCCGCGGAAGGGGTTCCCGGTGATTCCGTAAAAGTAGACTTCCTGAACTTAAAAAAGGCTGCTATGATCTTACGGGCACTGAACCACAAGCTCCGGCAGCAAATCCTCAAGCTCATTGACGAGCACCGACGCCTGACCGTAACGGAAATTTATGTTCGACTGCGACTGGAACAATCTGTCGCATCCCAACACCTGGCCATTCTTAGAAGAGCGGGTATCGTGAAGACTGAAAGAGATGGCAAATTTATTTACTACTCCGTCAACGGATCCCGCGTTGCTCATATCATGCAATGTGTAGAGGATCTTAATACCTGACCCAACCGTACAAGGTATTTTTTAACAAACCCTGCATCAAGCAGAAGGGGATAAGCCCTCCTTCTGCTTTTGCTTTTTTAGCCTACCTTTGTCCCCAAATAAGTTAACGAATGTTTATTAAGCAGTTGTATACAGGATGCCTGAGTGAGGCCGCTTACTATGTTGAAAGCGAAGGGCAGGCCGCCATCATCGATCCCCTCCGTGATATCGACTCCTACCTCCAGCTGGCAGCAGAACGTAATGCCACCATCAAATATATTTTTGAAACACATTTCCATGCCGACTTTGTGAGCGGGCACCTCGATCTTCAGAAGGCAACCGGCGCTCCGATCGTGTATGGCCCGAACACGGAAACCAGTTTCCCCATCCATCTGGCAAAAGACGGAGAGGATTTCAAACTGGGCAATATCTCCATCCAGGTATTGCACACGCCCGGCCATACCCTGGAATCAACCTGCTACCTGCTGAAAGATGAAGCAGGTCAGGCTACTGCCGTTTTCACCGGTGACACCCTGTTTGTAGGTGATGTAGGCCGCCCTGATCTCAGCAGTGGTAATATGAGCAAGGAAGATCTCGCTTCCCTCCTCTATGACTCCCTGCAGAATAAGATCGCCACGCTGAACGACGATGTGATCGTATACCCCGCGCACGGCGCAGGCAGCAGCTGCGGCAAGAACCTGGGCCCCGAAACGCACAGCACTATCGGCGAGCAGAAACAAACAAACTACGCATTACAGCCCCAGACGCGCGAGGCTTTCATCAAAGCCGTGACCGATGGCCTGGCAATGCCTCCGCAGTATTTCCCCATCAATGCCCGGATCAATAAAGAAGGGTACGACAGCCTGGACAATATCCTTTCAAAAGGATTGAAGCCCCTGAGCATTGCTGAGTTCAAAGAATTCCAGGGCAATCCTGATGTGTTTGTACTGGACACCCGTAAAGCATCCGTCTTTACCCAGGGCTTCGTTCCCCATTCCATCAGCATCGGCCTGGAAGGCCGCTTTGCAGAATGGGCAGGCAGCCTGCTCCCTTTCGATAAAACCATAGTTCTGGTAACGGAAGCCGGTAAAGAAAGGGAAACTGTGGTTCGTCTCGCACGCGTTGGCTTCTCTGAGATCCAGGGTTACCTGGAAGGAGGGTTCGAAGGCTGGCAGCAGGCAGGTGAAGAAGTGGATATGATCATTGATGTGGAAGCCGATGAACTGAAAATGGATCTTCCTTTCGATGAGAACCTGGTAGTAGTTGATGTGAGAAGAGAAACAGAATTTGCAGATGGCCATGTGGCAAATGCAATGAACATCCCGCTCGCTGAAATGACCGACCCTGGTAACCTGGCCATGCTGGAAGAACACCAGAACCTTTATGTTCATTGTGCAGGTGGCTACCGCAGCGTGATTGCCGCTTCCATGATGAAGCGTCAGGGAATTCACAACCTCCGCAATGTCCTTGGCGGATGGAGCACTATCAGCAAACAGGAAGGGATCGAAATAGTGAAAGAGAAAAGTGTTTTGAATTAATCCGGATCATTTCGTTTTGTAATATTTCAGCCGGCTGCAACAGCCGGCTTTTTTTATACCGTGTTTTTCACGGTAATACTATGAGGTATAAACCCTTGCAACCCGTGAAAAGACTTACTAGCTTGGCCGTATTATTTCATTTTTTAAACATTTCATGTTATGGCCACTACAATTGACCCTAATTCAGACAAAGACCCTGTTAAACTGCAGCCAGGCCTCCTGGTGTTCCTTAACAACGTAGACGGGCAGGAAAACCTCGGCAAATTCAGACCGGAAGACATTGTGCCCAACTCCTTCTCCGTAAAAGCGAAGAAAGTGGCAGTAGGAAAGAATCGTGTGAAGTTCACCATCTCTTTTGAAGTGGACAATGTGGAAGTACACACCACTCCTTACGAAATCTCCAAACAGGAAATGGAGCAGCGCGGAGCAATCGACATCCTTCCTAAAGCGGAAGATGGCAAATCCCTCGACGATCCCGATGCAGAGTACCTCGTTACTGATCCCACTGCACCGGAAGTATTCCTGTCCAACCCGGATGATACTACTTCACCACTCGCCTGGACACTGGAGTTCGACTCAGGTAAAGGTAAAGTCCGTGGCGTAGGTGTTTAATCACTAAGTTCTGTTGAAAATCGTTCTGATGAACTTTTCCCATCTGCACCGGCTGCGGAATAAATGCAACCGGCCGTCATCAGAGAAATAAATCTCACGTATCGACAGCTGGTCGGCCGTGGTGGAAAATGCAGGAAAGAAAATTGAAAGGAATAACGGACTCATTGTTGAACGTACTCTTTTTCGCATCGAAACGGAATAGAGATCAGGCGGGCCTGGCGGTTTATGCAAAGAAGCCATACAGCGTTTTCTGACCAGATGAAAACGATGATGGATATCCTGCAGAGGCTGTACCTGGCCTGCCTCATTTAACAACTGCTCAATGAAAAAAGTAAGATCAATAAATCCGAATGACCTGGATGGTGTAAGCTCAGTGCAGCTCTTCCTGGCCCGTATCACCGCATTCAGCAAATCTTCCTGCCCCGGTTCAAAAGCCTGCATCAGAAAATCAGTGAGCTCATTCACACAATCCACAATGGCATCATATTCCTTCAGATAGTTGGCAGCAATGCAAACCAGATTGGGGTTCTGCTCATCCGCATATCTTTTCAGTTCAGTACTTTTAAATGGCTCTTCAGCATACTTCAACAGGAAATTATCCGTAACATTGTCCGCAATTTCCTGGAGGCCGGCACAGGGTGAGGCTTCCAGCAATCCGAACAATTTCGCATAATGAAAACCGTAGTACGTCATGGTGGTTTGGGGCGCAATGAAAAGATCAACCACTTCTTTCAGACTGAATCCGGTTTCCAGTAATTGCGTATAGCAACTGACGGAAAGCAGTACATCTGCCTTCCCGATACTCTGTCTGAAAACTGATGCCAGCTGCTCTGCCGTGATCATGCGAATGGATCCGTCATTGCGGCGATCCGCAAAGAAACCCAACCCTGCTCCATGAGCATTCAGGATCACCATATGCCTGTGACCCGGCACCAGGTGCAGGTCAGGGCCGATGGTTTCAGTGAAAAAACGAAGGAGGGTTTGTGGATCATAAAGGTCGGAATGATAACTATCGACCGTTTCCAACAGCTGAAAATTGTTATGAAAAATCAATTCCTTGATCCTCACAATACCTTCATGCAGAAAAAAATAATAAATTACATACCTTATGCGTCCAGCCAGCTCTTGCTGAAGAATAGCTTGTTCCAGTTCATCATACACATGATCATGTACCCCATCATGCATAACCACAATCGTAACTGTCCAGGTGCATTTATTATCTGCCATATACCGTCTGATTAAAGCTGTCAGAAAGAATGAGAGGGTAACACTTTTTTTACTGATCATTGCCTGCCAGGCGGCAGGTCAGGAAACTGCATTCGTTCCTATTACCAGGATCTCTGTAGACAATGGTCTCTCCAGCTCCAATATAAGAAAAATTGTGCAGGACAAATACGGGTTCCTCTGGATCTCTACCCAGGACGGCCTCAACCGTTTTGAAGGAAAAAAGATAGAGATCCTCAACGCCGGCAACAAGAATCAGGAAAGAAGTCTTCCCGGACAGGACATATATGATATATGCCTCGACCAGTCAGGCGAATATCTCTGGGCCCTGATCCCTTACGCCGGCCTTTCAAGGATAGATCTCCGCACAGTAAGGGTTGTAAAAAATTATATCAAAACCAATGGTACAGATCAGCCGAATCTCTGGTACAAGTGCATGGCGCAACAGAACAGCCGTCTTTATATCGGAACCAATGAAGGTGTGATCATTGCGTTTGATACGCAAAAAGAAGAGGTGTTATTCAGATTAAATACGCGTGAGCTGCTCGGTACAGACTATCCTGTAGACAAGATCGATTGTACTCCGGACGGCAAACTCTATATCTTTCTTTCCGGAAAAGGCATCCTTATCTACGATCCTGCAAGGCAACAGATGCTGGATGTGATCGATAGCAGGGAGCTCAACCTCGGCGGAGTGGTTTTTCAGTTCACCGATGTAAAACTACATGCCGGCATTTTCTGGATCAGCACCAGCGTGGGCCTTCGTTGCCTTTCAACAAGCAATAACCAGTTGCTGCATACAAGAAAAATGCAAACCACCCCTTCGCTCTCCTTTCTCAACGACTACCTGAGTACCGTATCCGTGTATAACGGCCGGGTAATGTATGGAGGCAAGGAAGGACTGTTTCAGACAGATACCCTGCTTGATCATCCCGAACAGATCCAACCAACCCGCAACTACGAGAACCATGACCTCTTTCAGCAGTCGAATTGTATCTTCCAGCAGGGACAGGTGATCTGGGTGGGATCGCAATATGGACTGGCCTGGATCAAGAACCGCTTTTCACCGTTCATGGGGCTGAGCAATTCACTCAACGGAAATGGAAACCGGATCAAACATTCCATGAGCCTGCTGCCTGTTACAGATTCCGTGATAGCAGTATGTTCCGATGATGCACTGTTCTTTGCCAACCACCTGACCGGCACCATCAACCGTTTTGCCGTAAGCGACTTCTACCTTACAGCATTCAGGGCGCCTGATGGTTTGTTCATTGCATCCGGAGACCATGGGTTACAGCTTTTCAATGCCGAACAACAACCATTGTCTCTTGAAAAAAAATTCCCGGAACTGGCGCCAGTAAAACATGATCTGCTGGTAAGCGCTGCCTCCTATGGGGATTCACTCATCTTCATGGCCAGCCAGAACCAGCAAGGCATCTACAAATGGAATCACCAGACACATACCGTAACCAATATCAGTACAACCAGTAACAGGCCTCGCTTGCAGAGCAATGTGATCAACCGCCTTTTTACTGACAGCCGCAAACGACTGTGGATACTATGTGATAACGTGATCTCGCTTTATGATCCCCGCAACAACAGCATGCAGCACTTCACGCTCACGGAACCCGGGCAACAAAAGCCCATGAGTGTGATCATGGATATCTGCGAAA
Source organism: Pseudobacter sp. (assembly GCF_051955275.1). Classification (NCBI taxonomy): domain Bacteria; kingdom Pseudomonadati; phylum Bacteroidota; class Chitinophagia; order Chitinophagales; family Chitinophagaceae; genus Pseudobacter; species Pseudobacter sp. Next base: position 23,738 of record NZ_JBQCGW010000137.1, read on the forward strand.
CCGGCAATGGGATCTGGCTTGCTGTGTATGGTGTGGGCATTGTAACATTGACAGATGATTTCAGGTTGAAAAAGATATATGCCCAGCAAAACGGCATCAACAACCTTGGGCTTTACAAGATCATGAAATTATCAGACAGTACCCTGATTGCTTCCACCAACAATGGAATAACGGTACTCAATATGCGAACTGGAAAGGCCAGTAATTATTTTGAAGAAGACGGACTCCATTCCAGCAGCTTCGAAGAAACCAGTGGCGCTATTTCAGGCGGCTACCTGTTTCTGGGTGGTTTCAATGGTTTCACGCGCATCGATCCGAAAAAGTTCAACTCCAATCATACACCACCCTCGCTGTATTTCTCCAATGCCAGCGTGAGTACGGCTGATACCGACAGTGATACGATGAATATTTTCATGCACTCGCTTTCGGTACCCAGTGATGCATCGCAGGTGACGATTAATTTTTCAGCAGTGAATTATACGGGGCCCGAAAAGGTAAGGTATCAGTACAAGCTTCTGCCTGTGAGTACGCAATGGGAAAACGGAGGGCACGAAGCCTTCCTTAACCTGGTAGGTATCGGTCCCGGAAAATACACTTTACAGGTAAGGGCATCTAATGAAGACGGGGTCTGGTCGGACCCCATTGAAATGTCCATTCACTGGCAACCCAAATGGTTTCAGACCTGGTGGTTCAAGGTATTGCTGGTGGTTTGTTGCCTGGCGATCATCTGGGGCCTTGTGCGCATGCGCCTGCACCAGTTATCAAGGGAAGAAGCCATACGGAGGAAACTTAGTAATGATCTGCATGACGATCTTGGGAGTACGCTCAACAGCGTAAAGATCCATGCCAACCTTGCCATGGCTGATCCCGGCAACCAGGTGTTCCTGGAAAGAGTGAAGGAAGGAACGCAGCAAGCCATCATAAGCACCCGGGATCTTATATGGGTGCTGGACGATAAGAAAGACACGGTTGATCACCTCATTACCCGGGTAATGACATTCGCGGAGCCGCTCTGTGATGCGCAAGGCATCACACTCACCCGCAATATCAGTGAAACAGCCTGGAACTATAAGCTGGGCAAGGAGGAGAAGCGGAACCTGTATATGATCCTGAAGGAGTCTATCAACAACAGTATCAAATATGCCAATTGCCGGAATATCCGTATAGAGATCCTGCAGGACGGAAAGCGGTTGCATATCTCCGTTAGTGATGATGGCGCCGGTTTCAACCAGGAAACAGTAACGCCGGGTAATGGCACCAATAATATCAAAACGCGCGCACGTGATGCGGGCTATGAAGCACTGATACGCACGGCGCCCGGCATGGGCACCACGGTAGAACTGACGGCCCAGTAAGGTCTACACATGTACAATGCCATGCTTGATGGCATAGATGGCCAGTCCCACTCTTGTTTTGATCTTCAGCTTATCAAAGAGGGAATCCCTGTAACCATCGATCGTACGGGGGCTGAGATGCATTTTATCTGCGATCTCCTTGTAGGTCATTTCCGAGCAGGAGAGTTTTAGGAATTCCATTTCACGGTCGTTCAGATTGAGGACTTTGCGGGTAGTGCTTTCTTCATCCGTCTGGTTGATGGTGTGCAGTAGTTTACCGGTGATCATTTCTGTATAATAAAAGCCCTTGGACAGTACGGCTTCGATGGCAGATTTGAGTTCGGGAGTATCTGAGTCTTTGAGGATATAACCTCTTGCCCCGTTCTTGAGCATGCGGATGATGGCAGCTTCATCGTCGTACATGCTAAGTGCAAGCACTCTGATTTCCGGGTGATTCTGTTTAAGATAGCCTGCCGTTTCATATCCGTCCATCACAGGCATATTGATATCCATTAGTATCACCTGCGGATGGGCCTGTTCCTGGAGTTTTGCAATAAGGTCCTTTCCGTCGCTGGCCTCTATCACTACCTGGTGCCCGATATTTTTTACCAGGGCGGCCAGTCCGTTACGGAGAAGTACGTGATCATCTACCAGTCCGACTGTAATATTTGTTGTCATACAAGAAAATTAATGGGTCAAAGGGAGGATCAGGAAGATCACCAGTTCACCATCCGGCGTTCCGTAGAACTGCAGGTCAGCATTGATCATTTCAGCTCTGATCCTCATCTGCCGGGCACCTGGCAGAATTTCCTGTACAATGCCCGGGGGTACGGTATGCAGCGCAGGGCTGTTGCTTACCAGGAACCTGACATCATTCTCGCGGAGGTCTGCTCCTGCAAGAATGGGCCGGGTTGCACTGACTTCGGTGAACACGGCCAGAATTTCCTGCAAAAGCCGGAAAGATATCAGTTCACTGGCAATGTCGAATCTATCGATTTTTTCGTTTACTGTGAATTCAATCTTCCTGTTGTAGATACGGCCGAGGGTTTCCATTTCATGCGTTAGTGCATGGATCAGGCCTTTTTCCCTGATCTCTGCAATGGTCACTGGTTTGGCTACCTGACGGAGATCCTGGATGGCCTGGCCCACAAGCATACGGGACGATGCGATCGTCCGGCTGAGGTGTTCATCCTCCGTTTGTATTTGTGTACTCAGTTGAAGTTTGGCCAGGCTTAATACCTGACCTACATTGTCAAATATCTCTGCCCTGATCATTTCCAGTTCACGCTCCTGGATTTCCAATTGAACGCGAAGCAATTCTTCTTCCAACCGGTTAACATTCTTTTTATATCCGGATACCATCATGTTCAGTATTTACATAGGCGGAACCGGGTTAATGGGTCCAACAGCAAGGATAGCACTTGATGAACAGATGGAAACCGTGAAAAACACGGTAAATGGCGCAGGGTTATTTCACCGGTTCCGTATCGATCCAGTATTGGCGGTATTCTTCCTTCCAGGGGTGTTTCCACCTGCGATGGCTCCAGAGCCACATTTCAGGATGTTTACGGATGGCATTTTCGAGGAAGCGTATATACCTGCGGGTGAGTTCGCCTTCCGGGAGGTCATGGGGATTATCCGAGCCCAGTTCAAAATAGGCGCGGTACATACCACGTTTGGTTTTATAGATCTGAGAAAAGAAGACAGGAATATTGCCTACCCTTGCACCGCTTTCAGGGCCACGTACAAATGGCGTTGGTTTTCCGAAGAAATTAAGCCAGTAGGCATTGGTAACACTGCCCGGAGCCTGGTCTGCCACTAATGCCAGCATATATTGCTTGTTGCGATAGGGAACAATGGCATTGCGCATATTGGTGGCAGGTAACATTTGTACGCCCGTTTTACTGCGCAGGTGCAGGAAAAGCCTGTCCATCACTTTGTTTTTGATGGGCATGTAAACAGACAGTAACTGGTAATCCATATAATACACCATGGCCACATTGGCTAACTCCCAGTTAAAGTTATGTCCCAGGTGGATCTGGCATTTACGGCCTTCTTTGTATGCCTGAGCAAACGGATCTCCATCGATCTGGAAATGTTTGGTCAGCCAATTTTTTCCGGCAGAAAGTATCTTGATGGTCTCAATAAAATTGTCTACAAAATTCCGGTAGAACTGCTTTGCGATCTTCTCTCTTTCTTTCAATGTCTTTTCGGGGAAAGCGATTGCCAGATTATCCAGTACTACCTGTTTCCTGTAACCGAAAACATGATATACCAGGGCAGCGAGGCCATCTGCAAAAAGATACAGCACCCACATTGGCAGTAAAGACAGCAGATACAATAATCCGTAAACGAGATAATACATGCTACAAAAGATTTCTTCTACTCGGGAGTATTCACCCAATTCTTGGCATCCTGAACCAGGTGCTGAATGGTTACCGGTAATTTATATTTATTGCGGAGATGACGTGTGAGCGCATCGGCGGCATATACACTTCTGTGTTGACCACCGGTACATCCGAAGCTGATCACCAGGTTTTCGAAGCCCCTTTTCATGTAGTCTTCCACTGTTATGTCCACTACGTCAAAAACGCTGTTGAGGAATTCAGGCATCCGGGTCTGTTGCTCCAGGAAGTCTTTCACTTCTTTATCCCTGCCCGTCATCACTTTGAATTGTTCCTGTCTTCCGGGATTGAGGATTCCCCTGCAATCGAACACAAAGCCGCCGCCATTTCCGGACTCATCAGTTGGCAGTCCTTTGCGAAAAGAGAAGCTGTTGACGCGTATTCTGAGTGGTGTCTGTTCAGTGGCAGTGAGGGGAGTGAACCTCTCCATGATCTCTTCACTCACGCAGATATCCAGCACTTTTCTGAATTCAGGAACTGAAATTCCCAGGCTCTGGTTTTCAATGAACCAGCGGAGATTGCTCAAGGCCTGTGGAATGCTTGTCAGGAACTGTGCCTTTCTTTCAAAGAGGCCGCGGAACCCGTATGCGCCCAGCACCTGCAGGAGTCGGATGAGCACATAGCCGTTGTACTGGCTTTTGAACACGGCCCGGTCCACAGGTTGACCGATGGTTTGCTCGAAAGAATTGATATAATCATCCAGGAGACGGTTTTTCCAGTCATCAGGAAGATTGGCCCTGGCTTGCCAGATCATACTGGCGGCATCGTACTGGGGTGCACCTCTCATACCTCCCTGGAAATCGATGAAATACACTTTTCCATTTTCCCTCACCAGGATATTCCTGCTCTGGAAATCACGGAACATGAAGTATTTGTATTCTGTATGTGTGAGGTAATTGCTGAGCGCTTCAAAGTCATCGATCAGTTTCTGCTTATCGTAAGGCTTGCGCAAAGCATCCAGAAAATAGTACTTGAAGTACAGAAGATCAGCCATGATGGCTTGTTTGCCAAACTCCTGGTTGGTGAGGCATTTGCTGTAATCGAGGGCTTCATGGCCTTTTACCTGCAGCTCCGCCAGAGAATGGAGGCTCTGTTTGAAAAGGGCATATACCTTGTCTGTAAGGCCTTCTTCTTCCAGTTTATTGAGCAGGCTGATATCCCCAAGGTCTTCCTGCAAATAGATGGTACGGTCCTCATTCCAGCCAATGATGGCGGGAACAGGCAGCCCTCTTTCCCGGAAATGTTCCGAGAAGTACATAAAGGTATCATTCTCAGGAATATTATTACCATGGGTGGCGATGCAGGTACCGCCTTTCAGTTGCAACC